>CAZKLH010000018.1:0-12711 GCA_964553595.1 uncultured Gammaproteobacteria bacterium
CATTTTTTTAAATTTTTGCAAGTCAAAAAGACCAAGAGTTTCTTTTGTTTGTGGTAGACAACTCACAACAAAATCAGCTTTTGTAAGGAGCTTGTCCAAGTTTTTTATGGTAAATAATTCATCAACGCTTTTTTCTTTTTTGTGTAAGTCTCGTGTGATTGCGATAACTTTCATATCAAATGCTTTTGCTAATTCTGCAATTTTTGTTCCTATTCGACCAAATCCAACAATACCAATTGTTTTTCCATGTAACTCAAAAATGTTTTGTATGGTCCCCCATTCCATCCACTTTTTTTCTTTTTGCGAAAGAATTGTTTGATTCATTTGCCTGGCAAATAAAAGCATATAGGTACATATTTGTTCGGCAATAGGTATTGGATGGACGCCAGAAGAATTTGTTATAGAAATTTTTGAATCAAGGAGCGCTTGCGGAAGTGTTTCAATGCCAGCAGAGGTAACATGAATCCATTTGAGCTTTGGAGCATTTACAAAATCAAGTGAGGGAAGTGTTCCATTTGGAGCAAGTAATATTTCGGCGTCTTTTAATGCGTGGTTAATTTCGGTTGCAGAGTCTTTTACTAAACTAATCTGTGCTTTCGGCGTTAACTTTTTAACACCTTGCAAATCGATATTTGTAACTATTTTTTCTAAATCTTTAACAATAACAATTTTCATGTGCCCACAAGTATACCAAATAATATTTATACAATACAATATTCAATTCTCTTTCACGATATGTTGTGCTATACTTTCCCTCGTGAAAAAGGAAATCCCATCCGATGTTTTTAGGCTAAAGCTTCTGACCGCGTTTTTTTTGAGTGCCACACTCTTTCTTTTTTTTAATAAAGCACCAACGCAGCCTCAAAAATCTGCAAAAAACTTCTCGTATTCGATGTCTGCATCTCCTATATCTGTCCGATCCGTGCATGCAGCAACTACCTCTGCGTTATTGGCATCTACGATAACACCATCACCAATGTCTACTCCGTCGGCAACGCCAACACCAGATTATGGATACTGTTTGTATGCTCCAGTTTTGTATTATCATCACATCCAACCGGAGTCCTTGGCAATCGTAAAAAAACAAACAAGCTTATCGGTTGACAGCACTATTTTTGCAGAGCAAATGGGATATCTCGCATCACACGGATACACAACGATTACGGCAAAACAATTAGTCGAGGCGTTGCGCAATCATACGCAACTGCCCCAAAAAAGTATTGTTATTACTCTGGATGATGGATATGGTGATGCGTATGCGTACGCATATCCAGTATTCCAAAAATATCATATAAACGCTTCGTTATTTATTGCAACGGGATTATTGGAAGGATCTGATTATCTTTCGTGGAGCCATCTTATAGAAATGCAACAGAGTGGACTTATTTATATTGTTGATCACACGTGGTCTCATTATTCACTGCCACAAGGATCGGTTGACAAAATGACTTTTGAAATAAATAGTGCACGGGATCAAATTCAGCAACGGACTGGTCAAATTGCAGATATTTTTGGTTATCCGTATGGATCGTTTAATAATGTGGCAATTTCTGTTTTGCAGCAACAGGGATTTTTAGGAGCATATTCTACGATTCCTGGCATGTATCAGTGTGATTCGTTTCTTATGACATTACATAGAACCAGAATTGGCAACGCTCCCCTTTCCTCGTATGGCCTATAGCGATTGATTGTTCTCCTCTTTTTTGTTAGAATAGCAATGCTTTTAAGATAACCTTGGACTCCTTAAACAGGATCGCGTTCATCTGTTATCTTCCAAGCATTTAGCACGTTGAAATACGTTGATGAAAGTCTAAAAATTCTCTTTATGGATGGCATTTTGCGTATCGGCAAGGGTTCGGTACTTAAAATGTCGTCCATATGGGGACAGACAATCAATGGAAGGAGTTTTCGGAATGTATCACATTGCTGGACAAATCATTCTCGGAGTGTTGGCTCTGTTTTTAGTCGGAGTTTTATCCTTTTATAGAGGAGGAGTAGAGCGTATCCAGAGGGACTTGCCTTGGTTTCTTGCCATCGTTGGCATCGGGTTAGTGGTTTCGCTCGGTCTGTCTTTTATCCCGAACTAGGGAAATTTTCGTCTTGAAAGGAGAGCCTACAACGCATCTGGTTTCGTAAGCCAACTGATTTGTCGGAAAGCGGTACATAAGGCTTTAACACCTTATTAAGAGGTTGAATTCCTCTTCCGACAGCCGCCTGCTGTAAGTCTTGACTCAAAGAGTTAAGCATGAGGTAAAAGGAGTTCCTTTTCATGGTCAAGCAAGCTCAAGAGGCTGGTCGTAAGGGCGGAGAAACCGTCAAGCGAAAGTACGGAGCAGCGTACTATTCCGAAATCGGGAAAAAGGGCGGCACAGCTGTCAAAGACGAGCGTGGGCGCGACTTCTTCTCCGAGATCGGAACCAAAGGCGGTCAAGCAGTTCTGCGTCTCCATGGCCCGGAGTTTTATTCCGAGATCGGAAAGAAAGGCGGAGCATCCGTTAAGGAGCGCTTTGGCGCTGATTACTACGTCCGAATCGGACGTAAAGGAGGTTCTTCTCGCGGCAAGAAAAAATCGTTAGCGCCTGCTAGCTCCAGTTCCAACTAGACTTTCGACAACGTTGTCGGCGTGACCCGTGCGTTGGGGATAAGACAGAATGCCTGTCAACTCTTTGCTGCTCACAAGCAGTAGCGAGCCATATTGGCTTCTTTTTTATCCCCACGCACCACATTTTAAACAATCTACGATTTCCTATCTTGATCTACATAGTCTACTTTTGTTCTCTTTTTATTCTATTGATTTTCTATATATATTCGAGTATTGTTTTAATATGTCTGATTCTCGAATTATTCTCCATCTCGATTTTGATTCTTTTTTTGCAAGCGTTGAACAGCAATATAATCCGTCTTTGCGGGGAATTCCAGTTGGAGTCACTGCCACAAATGGCAGAACATGCATTATTGCAGCAAGCAGAGAAGCCAAAAAATTTGGCATTACCACAGGAAGTCGCACTTTTGAAGCAAAGAAAATATATCCTGACCTTGCCTTGGTTCCTGCAGATTTTGTAAAGTATTTTGAAATTTCCAAAAAGTTTTTGAAAATCTGCCAGGGATTTTCTCCACTCATAGAATTGTTTTCTATAGACGAAGCATTTTTGGATATTACACAAACCAATTACCTGTTTGGTGGCGTTTTGGGAGTTGTTAGTGCCATGAGGGAGCGCATAAAAGAGGAAATTGGTGAGTATATAACTGCCTCTTTTGGTATTTCGCATAACAAGCTGCTTGCAAAATTAGCGTCTGGACTTAAAAAGCCAAATGGACTTGTTTTTATAGATAAAGAAAACGTAGACAGTATTTATAAAAACGCGAAGCTTACCGATATATGCGGTATTGGCGAGCGACTGGCAAAAAGATTGCATGCTTTGGGTGCGTTGACTCTTTTGGATCTTCGGTTACTTTCTCATCATGAATTAGTTTCTGAATTTGGACCAAGTTGTGCGACATTTCTGCAAAATATTGCATTTGGCATCGATACACGGCCTGTTATTTCGTATACAAATTCACCAACAGTAAAATCGGTTGGCAGAAATTACTGTTTGCCCAAAAATGAATACAACAAAAGAATTGTTTTGCAAAATGCCTTCGAATTATATGAAGAAGTTGGGATAAAACTGAGGCGTCTTTCTAAAAAAGCAAAAACAATTGGTTTGTCATTACGAGGAAATATCGATATTGGCGGAAGAAAAACATTTTGTGATTATACCGATAGCGGTGTTGATATGTTTCACCGTTCGTTTGCTACTTTTATAAAAGAAACTGATTATCTTAGTTCAGGCAATTCGAATTACTATATTCGGCAAATCAGTGTGTGGGTAGAAAATTTGGAAGACTCCTGCAATATTCCTTTGGGGTTATTCGATAACGAAAAAAGCAATCGTTTGGTAAAAACAATAGATTTAGTCAATGAAAAATTCGGCGATCACACTATTCGCCGCGGCTTTTTGCTGTATGCCGATAAATTAACAACAGTCCCAAACGGTTATATGGCAGATAAATACGAACGCACAAAACTGGCAGAAGAATCGGTAGTGTTATAAAGAGGTTTTGCAAGCAAAAGCGGATTCTTCGTTGATTTGTTTTTTCTTTTCAGGAGAAAGATCGAGCAGATCTAGCACCATGGGATTTTCGCAAATTTGTTTGCAGACAACAATATCTTTTGCAAGGAGCTCCTGTTTTTGTGCTGTCGAAAGCCCCGTTAACACAGTGATTGGAGCATGTCCCGAGCGTTCGATTAAGTCTCGTAGACCCTCGTTTTCTGGATATTTCCAGCTAATAATTTTTATATTGTTGCAGTTTGCATATTCAACTGCATCTTCGGTTATTTTTGTGTTGGTAACTAACCAGGCCTGTGTAAAATTATTTTTTCTTTGTACGTCATCGAATCTGGCTTTTGTATACATTGCCACATGCACTTTTGTTTTTAGTCCGGAAACATTGTGAAATTTCGCCTCGATCATTGCTTTTGTATTGTCTATTTCGGCAACAATGTCTATCTCGTGAGTAATGCAATTGCCAGGAACAATCTGGCGTACCTTGGTTTTGTATCCTTGTGTCCCTAGTAGATCGGCAATATAGTCTTCGAATGGGTATCCCGTTGGCCCAAGATCCATAATCGCCTGTTTTAATCGATACCGCGTTTTTGCAAATGGCTTTTCTGAGGTGTCTAAAAATTCGACAATGTGAGAATAGACATCTTTTGTCGAAATATTATCGACGAGTTTTGATTGCACATGGGCAACGACTTTATCTTGCATTTCCTTTGGGATTCCTGCCCTCTGAATAGAGTGGCGCAGCTTGTCTTCGCTATATGGTTCTTTTTTTCCGTTTGCTTTAATAACAAAGATCATATATGTATCCTACTGTGTGGAGATGTTCTTTTCAAGTGGAATTATATAATTTTGATTTTTATAGTTTTTTAAAAACTATAAAATCATCTTGTTCGTAGACCAGTTGGTAATTATTGTTATTTTTAAGATCAGTTGCCATTTTGATTTGTGCTCCAAGAGAGGGTTGCGCATACGAGTCATCAAGTAAAAACGCAACAAAATCCGCTTTATCTATGCCATTTGGAATAGTGTAAATTTTTTCCCGATTGGAGAGATGTGAACCAAGATTGTTGGTTGCAGCAACGCTTTCATTTTTTGGAATTTGCGCAAGCACTCTTCGAATCGTTTCTTTTTTGGGTTCTGGTTTGGTAAACATATCCAGATTTGGATTTACTGCACCAGGCAATGGCCCAAAAAAGTAAGCGGTGGCAACTGTTGTAATAAGAAAATATGTTATATAGACTTTGGGAGAAATCTTTGAAAACGATCTCTGTAATTTTTTTATTGCATACATACTACTTATAAAAATAAATGGAGTAATTGTTGCGGTATACTGAAAATAAATTTGGTGGAGTTGGGAATTATTGGAAAGTAAATTGATAAGCAGATCGGGAAATGCAAAGATAAGGGACAAAGGGGAAAGTAACGACAAAAAACCTAAGGGAGAAAGTAGTTGAAAAAGATATGTTATTTGATCTTTTTGAAAAATAATCGATAGTGTTTTTAGTGGTGAAAAAATAACATTTTTAATTATTCCTGATGGATCTGAGCCAAAATCCGCAAAATAGGTAAGGGCAAAGTGTCCAGATCCTCTCACTTGAGGAATTGCATACCAAACAAGAAAATAAAAAGCAGCAAATGACACAAGAGAGACAATAACGCCAAATACGATTTTTCTTTGGATGCATACAATATAGAGTCCAAGCAAAAATATAATTGTCCAGACTTGCTCTTTGGTAAGAGCCGACAACAGTGCAAAAACAACAAACCAGATATATTTTTTTTGAATAAGAAAATACATTGTTGCCAAAAGCAATGTGGTTGCAAGTGTTACTGCATGAAAGTCAAAAAGATTTGCGTAATTTATACTTGGATTTAATAAAAACGCCAGTCCCAAAAAAAGTGAGACTGTTTTATTACTTGTAATAAGATTGCATAAGAGGTAGATAAACAAAGCGCCAAATCCAATAACAATGCTTTGGAGCAAAAGCAACATTTTTGGATTAGACCAGATTATTTGGAATGGGGCAAGAAGAACTAAAATAAAATCTGCATGAAAATTAAGCCGTGACATAATCTCTGTTCCGTTTGGATCGGTGAGTTGAAAAACCCTGCCATGTGCTGTATTCCAAACGGTTTGCGACATGTTGCCAAGATCGAATCTTCCGGTGTAAAAATTATCGTGTCGTAGAAAACTTGCACCACTAAAGTAGATACTATAAATACATATTGCGAGAAGAAGAAGCGTCAGGTGGATATGTTTTGTTATCCATTTTTCTGTGCTGGTAATTATTTTGCTTTTTGTTTTTTGCCAAAAATAAACAATTACTAAAAAAACAATTTCAGAAACAATAAGTATAATTCGTGCGAAAAGTGCTGAAAAACTAGACATCGAAATTGACATGAGCGTTGCAAGGCCAAAGGTAATAATCCCTTCTCGTACTCCCAGCCCCATAGGTGTGATAAATGAAATATATCCAAATAGTAAAGAAAAAATAAAAAATCCGATAAACGTAAAAAGAATTTGCGGGGTTAAAAAAACTATCGAGGAAATTGTTATATATGTTCCAAGACCAAAGAAGAAAATTCCAGCGCAAGAAATTGCAAGAAGTCTCGCATTTTTATACGGAGAGAGTTGTAAAAATAAATATCGGTTAAAAATAAAACGGGAAACTACTCCCGTTCGTTTTGTAATAGTATTGTTAAAAATAAAAAAAACGGTTGCAAGAATAACAAGTGCGAAGATGGAATATGCGATAAGTTCGTGGTATGGTAGGTACGAAAGATATCCGTTAAAAATATAAAACAGACAAAAAAGAGAAAGCAGCAGACAACTTGCGACAAAAAGAATTGCTTCATAAAGCATAAAGGACGCAAGTTGTTTTTTTTCTATCCCCTCTTTTGAAAATAGGGTAACTCTTCCAACGATAGACCAGATGTTTCCTGGAACGAACCGTTTTAATTCTGCATACCCCCATAACCAGAGTGATTTTTTAAGAGCAATTTGATGATTATTTATAGAAAGAATTTGTTGCCAAAGATAGCCTCGTAAAAAAAAGTATGCTAAAAAGCAAAAGAGTCCCAATGAGAGCATAAAGAAGTTGATTGTTTTTCCAGGAATAAAAATTCCTGATGTGTTGGTAAAAACTGTTTTGGCAAGGAATATAATTGCTGCAACAGACAAAGGCCACCCAAGGGCGTACGTAAGTATGCTTCGTACCTTCAACTTCATGGCTGTATTGTAAAATATTTTGCCCTCTAAAGCAAAGACTTCGGCGAAAGTCTTCGATATGCTAGTATAGAGGTATGAGCGCACAGGCACGCACGATTAATCCAAGAGATCTTATAGCACCTCTTATTTACATTGCTCTGTTGATAGTTTTGGTGTTGCTTATCGGCCTTATTGTTATCCCAGTTGGCGTTGTAGTTTTAGCAGCTTTGGTAAAGTATTTTGGGTTCTTGGGAGGAATTTTTGGCACAGAAGAGGTTGATCCTTAATCTCCTATTACTGTTATTTTTCTTATAACGGGCTGCATATTATTTCTTCTTGCATATTCAATTGCTTCATTAAGTTCTTCTTTGCTTACGGTTTCTCCATAACGTTGGATAGTTGACGTTGCATGAGGAAATATGGTGTGGATTTGAATAAGTTTCTTATGAGCTGTGAGTAAGGTTTGCATATGAGCTCTATGTTGTTTTTGTAGGTTGTAAAGTTCTGGATCATTGTCATCAGCTGATAAAGGAACATAATATTCTTCGAGCGAAACGGGCGTATCATCTTCTGTTTTTGAGTCATAACGAATTCCATGGGTTTCGCCTCGCATCTCGACTGGACCTTGAAGAGTTTCAGCTAACACTGGTTTGCTTGTCGTAATAAACGATGCTGTTATATGTATTGTTCTTGCGTCCTCAAGACTCGCGATGAACCCAGCAAATGAATCGACTCGTAATGGTTTTGGAGTTACTTTTTCTCTTCTATTAAATAAACCACGTAGGGCTTCAATAGCGTTCTGCATAAGGATTGTGCGATCCTACCATAGTATGCTGTGGGTGTAAAGGCTGTTTGCTTTAAGTTTCAAGTTCGAGTGCTAGAACTCGCTTGGCTCTTCTGGTATAATTTCCGATTACTCCCAATTTTTATAATTTTTATTATGACTGAATTTTTTAAAGATCCAGGAATAAGAGATGCTATATTCAGAAAGCAGCTTGTTGAGCGGCAAAACGGACATCCCGAAGGATCTGTACTTTCCACATTTGCTGAGATGATAGTTGCAGAAGGCAGCCAGGGATTAAGAAGTTTGTCTAGTAAGATGGGCAAGAATACTATTAATGAAGCATCGCAAACAAATAGTCTTGTGCCACTACAAAGAGCGCTTTCTCCAAAAGATATGGGTCTTTTATTTGAAAGCTTTACTGCTGTATTAACTGGTGTTACTATCCAAACATTAGAAACTGCTGCACAAACAGAAGAAATAGATATAGAATCTTGGGTTGCTAAGTATAATCAAGCAATTTCTGGAGTGTTTTTCCCAGCGTATAAATATACAGGAGACGCAGCGAGAGATCATCTTAAAACTCAAGCAGCCCACGTTAAGAAGTATATTGATAGAGATCAGACCTGTGCCGTTTTTTTTGAAGATTATTTCAATGTAATGCCAGATATTCTAAAACAGGCAATATTTAATCATACTTATTATAAATATCTTAATTTTGAATCGTTTATTTCAAAATATAAACTACTTGCAACCTCACTTCTTGCAGAGCCAACTAGGCAGGATGAAAGCGTAGCGACGAGTAATAAAAAGTCTCTTCTTGATGCTGTCTATGAAATAGCTGGAAAGCGATGGGAGGAGATTCTTGATGAAGATAACGCAGCTGCAAGATGGGGATGTGGATGCCTTGATTGCGCCCATCGGGCTTTAAAGACAAAATTGTTAATCGAAAAACCATTGCTTGAAAAAACAGCGGCTGATGATTCGTAGTGAGGGGTGAATATCTTGATTTAACTCTGAGATTGTCTTTCTGCCTCTTGCTTTCTTCTTCGAATTTCTTCCTCTGGAATCCACTCTCTGAGAACAATTGCCCGGAAGCGTTCTAGATGAGATGTATGTCGTACGAGATCCATGACAGTTTCAGATGTGCCATCAGGGAATTCCCCAGTTTTTTCTCGTTCTTCTCTTTCTTTTGCTGGCATGCGCAATAAGGGTGAACTCATATATTCAGTCCAAATCTCTGGCGTCCGCGTTTCAACCCCATCTCCATCTGAGCGTATCATTTTGGCATATATACCACCATTGTTCATTTCTTTCATAATGTAATTATACTATGCTTTTCCGCCAAAAACAACTATAGGTTCCTTTTTACTGTTTAGAAAATAAAGATTATGAGGTGTTTTTGATACGCTATGGGAGTCGTTTTTTAAGAAGTTGTAATGCTGAGCTAATCACTCCTATGTCTTTTGGTGTTATGTCATCGTAGACTATTTTCTCTGGACCATTTGGTATAACCGCTCGTCTCTCTTTTTCATCTATGGGAAAATCACGTGGGACATAAAAGTACTTTACCGAGTTTCCTTGTTCATCAATTGAAAATGTTGTTGTTAATCTATCTTTAAATTCCGGATGAGCCTTGATATATGCTTCCATAGCCTCTGCTGTTTGATCGTCGTAATGCTCACCTACAGATAAGCCTATTGTTGTGTTAACGCCTACTTGTGGTAAATATTTCTTATTGGAAGATGCTAAATCTATTGTCTTATTTAGTTCTATTGTTATGCTGTCTTGTGCGTGTAATGGATTATAACCTCCTAACCCTAATCCTTTACGAGAGGCTGCAGTCGTCATCTCTTGTAAATATGCGGGGTTATTTGTAAATTCTGTATCTTCCGAAATTATCGCAGCGTAATTAGCATAATGTGGATAGGCGGCAACAATATCAAGGATAATTATTTCTTCTTGGAGAAAGCTTAAAAGCGTTCGTCTTGTTTCTTGGGATTCTGGTCTCAGAGGTTGTTCTTGTCTGTCGAGGTTATCAGTCATGCTTAATTTTGAGTACAACTTTTCCCTTGGGGTGAGATTGCTCAAAATAGGTAAATGCAGCTTTGGCGTCTTCGAGTGGAAACGTTTTATCTATATGTACTTTTACTTTTCCGCTTTCGACAAGTTTTGTTAATCGATTCAATCTGTCCGTAGTCGGTTCTGTATATTGCGCAATTCCGATAACTCCGTATTTCTCTGCCAATTCTTTATTTGGTTGCCCTGCCATCGATACAAGAATGCCACCTTTTTTAAGAACTAAAAAAGACTTATCTATTGTTTCTCCGCCAGCGGTATCAAAAACAGCATCAAAGTCTTTGAGTAGTTCTTCGAACTTTTGAGTTTTGTAGTCAATTACTTCGTCGGCCCCTAAACTTTTTACTAAATCGATATCTTTTGTGCCAACTGTTGTTGCAACATATGCGCCTAAAGACTTGGCAATTTGAATTGCAATGCTGCCAATCCTACCAGCTCCGCCATGAATAAGAATTTTTTGCCCACCCTTGAGTTTTATATGATCTTCCAATGCTTGAATTGCGCTTGTTCCAACAAGCGGGAGGGCCGAGGCTTCCTCTAACGATAGGTTATTTGGTTTTTTGGCGATATGCGTGGTTTTTACAATGAGAAATTCTGCAAATGATCCCGATGATCCTCCATCCAAAACAATTGCATCTCCAAATACTTGGTCACCTGCTTTTAAATTTGTTGTGTTGTCCTCTACTTCTAATACAACTCCTGAAAAATCTCCTCCCATAGTTACAGGAAAAGAAAGTGGTGCCATTTCCTTGAGGAAACCTGCTCGAACCTTCCAGTCTATAGGATTAATACTCGCACTAGAAACTTCGACAAGAACCATTCCTGGTTTTACCAAAGGTTTTGGAGCATTTTCGTTTAGCTCAAATACCTCTACGCCACCATATGCGTTAATTTGTACTGCTTTCATAGGAATACTTTAAAGATAGCATCAAAAAGAGGAAAAGTAAAGCATTGGAAGCAACTGATGCTTGGCAGTTAATTTGACAATTAACTTCTCCAGCTATAAAATCACAGCCTATGGGAGAACGGCATGTTCCAGGTTCACACGGCTTCCAATCAGATTCTGCTGGACAGGATCTTCCATCTGGCGATTTGACTGCTTCTCACGGTGCAATTTCGCCAGATCAGCTTAAGTACAATACCGAAGTGTATCAACGAGGCTTCCGGTTTGTTTCTGTGGCGTTTGAAGATCCAATCCCACCGGTTTTCCCGCGTCGAAGAGTAAATGATGCAACGATACTAGTATTGCAGCAAAGTGCTGCACGTGATCTTCTTATTGCGCGTTTACATCATATGCGAGCAATTGCTCCTGAGGCATTCACAGAGGCAAAATTTGCCACCAGCGTCCTTCGAAAATCATTACAGTTGCCAGAAAGTGACCCGCAGGCAATAGTTCCCGGAGCTTCAATTCTCTCTGAAGCTGCGTGTGTCTATCCCTATATTGCAAATAAAGCATTTGGTGGAAGATTTCCCAATGCTCCAGAGCTTCCTGTTGTTGGATCTGTTGTTAAAACATTCAGGTTAAGAGGCCCTGAACGTATCGGGCGGGTGTATCTTACTATGCCTATCATGGAAGATGAGAATGTTATTATTTGGGACGCGACTTCAGGAGTTAGCAATTACAACAGGATTGTAAATATCCAGTGGTCTGATTTGCGTACTCCAGTGAGGATGTGGAATCCAGAATGGAGAAAGGTTTTTGGTTTGGAAGCGGATCGTTCTCGGTAGAAAATGGTGGATTAAGCAATTATCTTCTGCGCCTATTATAGTCCCAGGAATAATATGATTCCGCTTTTCTTTCATTTGGGTCCCCATACCAGCCAATACCAAGACCAAGCTTTGTGAATTCATCACTTCTTATTTCTTCTCCAACAAATGTTCTCTCTGTCCAAGCAGCATTTGCTGCCTCGTATATAACTCTTCCTTCCTGAGCTGCTACTGTAACTTTATCTTTGTTTGGATCTCGTTTGTCGGTAAACTGATCTGGATCAGGAGTCATGGTAATTTTTAATTTTCTGGTGTGTTCTGCGTAATAGTCTCCTGGATTAATAAGTTGCTTTACCCTGACTTGTCTTTGCCCAACAACAACAGCGCCTTTGTATGAAATTGTCATAACATGCGAGATAATACCACACCCTTTTTTGAAAATCAATTAGAGTTTAGTTATTTCTGAGTGAGGATTGAATTTTATTATGCCTTTAGGACACTAAGAAAAGAGTTGACGATAGACAGAACAATGCTAAACAAAAGCGCCCACAAGAATCCGTCTGTTTTAAATCCAGGAACAAGATGAGTTACAACAACAATAAGAAACGCGTTGATTATAATGGTAAATAATCCTAGTGTGAGAATAGTAATAGGAAGTGTAAGAATGACAAGGATTGGTTTTAGAATTGCGTTAATAATACCAAGGACAAGGGCAACAACAAGTGCTGTAGTAAAACAGATCGGAAGAGGGACGTGTAGGGAAAGAGTGTAAGTCCTGGTGTATATCGCGGTGGTCGGCGTATGATTTAAAAAAAGAGTGGGGGGGGGGG
>CAZKLH010000019.1:0-2293 GCA_964553595.1 uncultured Gammaproteobacteria bacterium
CTTCCGATCTATAACGATTCGGCCGCTTCGAGACGGTGTTATTTCGGATTTTGATGCAACAATGGCAATGATTTCTTATTACATTAAAAAAGTTCACGAAGTTGGAACCATATTTCCTGTTTCTTTGGTTCGGCCAAAAGTTGCCATTGGTATTCCTTCGTCTGTCACCGAAGTAGAAAGGCGTGCTGTGTGGGAAGCAGCTTTATCTGCCGGAGCAAGAGCTGCGTATCTTATTGAAGAGCCTATGGCAGCAGCAATTGGAGAGGGAATTTCTGTGTTTCAACCAACAGGGGCTATGGTTGTTGATATAGGAGGAGGAACAACTGAAATTGCTGTTATTTCTCTTGGTGGGATTGTTGTTGGGAAGTCGTTAAAAATTGCAGGAGATGAAATGGACGCTGCGATTTTGCACTACATTCGTTTGCGACACGGATTGCTGCTTGGAGAAAGTACTGCTGAGGATGTAAAGATTAAAATTGGGAGTGCCTACAAAAAGCAACCAAAGGTGAAACAAAAAACAACTCCAAAAGAACCGGAGGAAAAAATAGAGCAAAAAGATGAGGAAAAAATGGCAGTGGTTCGGGGAAGAGATATCGAAACAGGATTGCCAAGAAGTTTGCGCATTAGCGAAACAGAAATAAGAGAAGCGCTTTCATCTGTATTATCGCAGATTATTGAAGGTATCGCAGAGGTCTTGGAAGAATCGCCGCCAGAATTAACGTCAGACATTCTCGAGCATGGCATATTTTTAACCGGTGGCGGTTCACAGCTTGTTGGGTTGGATCATCTCATTGTTGAGCGAACACATATGCCGGTTGTTGTTTCGCAACAGCCGATGAATAGTGTCGTATTGGGTACAGGAAGGGTTTTGGAAGACAAAAAATTGCTTTCTCGTGTGCAAGTAACTGGTGGACTGCGATGAAAACAAGAGAAAGCCTGTTTTTTTCTTTTTTCTTTTTTTTTATACTCTCCATTGTTTTTTTAGCTGTATCACAAAAAACACACGTGTTTTCAGGGCTCGTATCGCTATTAGAGCAAACAGTATTGTATCCTCGAGAGGTAGTCTATGCAGCGTTTCATAATGTCCCAGAAGAAATTGCCGTAAAACAGGAAAACGATATTGCAAGCGTCAGTGCTGATGTATCAATCGGTCAATTAAAAAAAGATAACATCGCACTTTCGGATCAATTCAAAACAACATATCCAGCGAGCAGCGATTTGTTACCTGCAACAGTTGTTGGGGCACCAGAGTTTATTCCAAACACAAGCCCGCCAGAACAATTTATTATCGATAAGGGCAAGAAGGACAATCTTGTTGTCGGTCTTGCTGTTATTTATAAAAATAACCTTGTTGGAAAAATTGCAGTTGTTTCGGAGCATCTTTCGGTCGTTGATCTTTTAACAAAAAATTCGTTTTCAACTCCGGTTAAAACAGATCCAGCCGGGGCGCTAGGAGTACTGCGTGGGCAGGGGAAAGGAACCATGATTTTAGACAATGTGCTTTTGTCGGAAACCCTTTCGAAAAACGACTTGGTCTTAACATCTGGCAGTATGTCTCAAAAGGAAGTTGGATTGCCCCCAGATCTTATTATTGGAAAAATTATTTCTATTGAGAAAAAATCAAGCAATTTATTTCAGTCAGCTCGAGTCTCAAGTTTGTTGGATTTTCAAAAACTTTCCAAGGTTTTTGTTTTTGTTGGATACAAATAGCATCATGAGAACTGCATTGTACGTATTGCTTCTCCTTCTGCTTTTTATAGAAGGCCTCATAACAACGGCTCCGTTGGTTTTTGTGACGCTTATGGTCTTTTTTATTTGCACCAAAAAGGAAATTGTTTTTTTATTTGCATTCATCGCGGGTATACTCCTTGATGCATTGTTGGTGTTGCCACTTGGATTACATAGTCTTTTTTTTGTCGTATTTTTGTTATTTGTTATTCTCTATGAGAGGAAATTTGAGATTCAAACGATTCCTTTTGTGCTTCTTTCTGCAAGTATTGGGAGTTTTTGTTATGTGATTGCTTTTGATAATAACTCACTGTTGTTGCAGATGTACGAGGTATGTGCTGGAACAGTGTTTGCAATTGTGTTATTTTTTATTTTTCGAACGTTTACAAAGAACCCTCATCCACATGCATCACATGGTGGGGTACATATATGAAAAGATCATCAAAGCTCTCTCAGGGCGTTGCGTTTTCTGATTATATAACCACAGGCGACGCCTCGAGACATCTGCAAGAACCTTCTTTTGAAGAGACGTCGTGGTCTTCTTCGACGCGCATGCGTGGATCGG
>CAZKLH010000019.1:2303-12493 GCA_964553595.1 uncultured Gammaproteobacteria bacterium
CGCTTTCTGACAGCAATAGAATCAGGACCTTCGCAATCCATGCGCCAAGAGGTGTTATCTTTGACAGAAATTTAAAACCGTTAGTATATAACGTTCCTGGATTTCGGCGTGTTGTTTCTGGTAAAACGCAATTTCTTACCAGAGATGCAGCAATTCCTTTGTTGTCCAAAGGTGAAAAAGATTTAGAAGTCGATGCGCTTCGCGAATATCCGTACAGAGATTCGTTTGCGCATGTGCTTGGATTTGTTGGACAAGTTACAAAAGAAGAGTTGGATGATCCATTTTTTCAAGATTACAGAGTCGATGACACGATCGGAAAAATGGGGATTGAGGGGGAATATGAAGCGTTGTTAAAAGGTGTTGATGGGAAAAAACTTGTTGAGGTAAACAGTGTTGGAAAAGTTGTTCGAACTCTTGGGCAGGTTGACCCAGTTGCTGGTCATGATGTACAACTCACAGAGGATGTTGGCTTGCAGGAAGTTGCGTACAAAGCACTCTCGGCTGTGAAAAAAGGGGCGGTTGTTGTTTCTACACCAAAGGGAGATATTTTGGCACTTGTTTCGAGACCATCATTTGATCCAAATCTGTTTACGTTAGACAAAACATATGCAGTTGCAACAGATTCTGCGTATACAAATGTTTCTGAAGTTCTTTCGGACTTGCAAAACCAGCCGTTTCTCGACAGATCGATTGCCGGTGAGTATCCACCTGGGTCAACATTTAAAATTGTCGTTGCTGCTTCCGGACTTGATAAAAAAATTATCGATGAAAACTATCAAGTTGAAGATAATGGTAAATTGCAGGTCGGAACATTTTCGTTTTCTAACTGGTACTATACCGAATATGGTAGGACCGAAGGGCCCGTGAATGTGGTAACAGCAATAAAGCGGTCGAATGATATTTTCTTTTATAAACTGGCCGAGAAAGTTGGTGTTGATACGGTGTCTGAGGTTGCAGCAGAGTTTGGTGTTGGAAAAAAACTTGGCATAGATTTGCCTGGTGAGCAAAGTGGATTGCTACCCACATCATCGTGGAAGAAAAAAACTCTTGGAGAGCAATGGTACCTAGGTGACACGTATCACTATGGTATTGGGCAAGGATATTTGCTGGTGACACCACTTCAGGTAAATGCATGGACTCAAGCTATTGCCAATGGCGGGTCTCTGTATCAGCCACATCTTTTGCAAACGCAAAATCCAGTGGTATTAAATCGAGATTTTCTTTCGCAAAAAACAGTTGCGCTTATTCGACAAGGGATGCAAGAAAGCTGCGCGACAGGGGGGGTTGCCTGGCCACTGTTTGACTTTAAAGTGAAAAACGCAAAATTGCATATTGATGACAAGAATATTTTGGAAGCGCATGTCGGGTCCGCTTCCGCGTCAGCATCTAATTCTGCTTCGCTAAAAGATTATCGGCAAGTTGTTGTTGCCTGCAAGACTGGAACAGCAGAACACGGTTCTGAAACAACAAAACCCCACGCGTGGATTACGCTTTTTGCGCCAGCATACAATCCACAAATTGTCGTGACAGTTTTGGCAGAAGATAGCGGTGAGGGATCAAACGTCGCCGCCCCGATTGCAAAAAAGATTTTGGAAGAATGGTTTGGGAGATAATTATTTACTTTTCGAGTCAATCTGCAGGGTTTTAAAGGCTTGTTCGACAGTTGTCATAAATTGCGCTGGAAAAATAATTGTCGAGTTTTTCTCGGTGGCAATTTCTGCCATTGTTTGGAGAGTTCGCAGCTGCAATGCAACCGGATGTGCTGCAATTAAATCTGCTGCTTGTCCTAATTTTACCGCTGCTTGCATTTCGCCTTCTGCAGCAACAATTTTTGCTCTGCGTTCTCTTTCTGCTTCTGCTTGTTTTGCCATTGCCCGCTGCATGTTGTCTGGGAGAGTAATATCTTTTATTTCAACCGATGTGACTTGAATTCCCCACGGTTCTGTGTGAGTATCGATGACATCTTTAATTTGTAAATTGATTTTGCTTGTCTGTGCAAGTAATTGATCGAGTTCAAATTGTCCAATAACATTTCGAACAGTTGTTTGGCTGATTTGATTGACTGCTGTGTACACGCTTTCGATTGCAACAACCGATTTTTGCGCATCAACAACTTTGTAATAGGCAACTGCAGCAATGTCTATAGAGACGTTATCTTTGGTAATAATTTTTTGTGAGGGGATTTCCATGGTGACTGTGCGAAGGCCAACAGTTACCATTCGTTCAAAAAGAGGAATCAAAAAAATGAGTCCTGGGCCCCTCACGCCTACAGCGCGACCAAGCATAAAAACAACTGCACGTTCATATTCCTGAACAATGCGGATGCTTGGTAGGATAACGATAAGAATAAGTACAAGAATTATTAATGGAATCACAGTGTGACTATAAACAATTCATGGAGCCTTGTCAAATTTGATCTGGCTATTGTTTTACGCAAACCCCTGTCGAAGTTGCAGATGTTGATGCTGATCCCGCTGGTGTTTGGCAAATAAATCCCGTTGCACATTTCGTCCTGGCCGTCCCACCACAAGCCGCAGGAGATGGTGCCGCCGTAGGAGATAGAGAAGCTTGATGGAGATCTGCAAACTGCCATGTTCCAAGAATCTGATTTGATAAATCGACAAAACTATCGAAATCATCTTCAAAGGTAACAGTTAGTATGACTGGCTGCAGGGGATCTTTTACATAGACAGTAAAACCAGAAGATGCTGTTTTTACTTTGATTGCCGGTTGTCCATCGAGCGTGAGTGAAGTTTGATTCCAAGTAGCTGGCGTAGTTGTTGCTGATGGGGTACTTGTCGGGGTTACGAGTGTTGTCGGAGTAGATGCAACACTTGCGCCAACAGGACTTGGCTTTTTTTGCAAAACGTATGTCGTTAGATCTAAGCTGGAATTTTTTGAAAGAATTTCTATTTTTAGTTTTCCTGCATCTTTTACTGGATTAAATACTTTGCTTGCAGATTGCGTTGCGCTGTAATTTACTAATTGCACAGGGTTTGTTTTTGCTGCTTCTCTCCACTCTGGTGGTAATTTTAATGAGACTAACGAATAAGAATATTTTATCCAGCTTGCTGTTAGGTCTGGGGTTGGGCTTGGCGGGGTAAGTGTTGCGCTTGGCTGTACGGCAACTGCAGGTGCAGTGTTTTGTGGTAATGCTGGGACAGTAAGAGATTGGAATGGTAATAATTTATTGGAAAACAGGTAATACCCTCCGCCAGCAAGAATAAGAAGCAGGAGAAAAATTCCCAAAAAGAGCAATATTTTTTTCGATCCATGGGAACCATGGGGAATAAATACCTCGGGTTGTGTTGGCGGTAGGGATTCGGGAACAGATTGTGGTTGCATTGGCTGTTCGGGCATTTGTTGTTGCATCATTGGTTGTGGTTGTGCTGTTGGGGGGGTAAACGAGGTTGCGGTTTCTGGTATCGGCGATGCGGGCACAGCAGACTCCATTGTTGGCTGGTTTGCGTACGTTGGGGGTTCTACCGCTGGAGCCATTTGAGAAGGAGTAATTGGTGTTGTCGTTTCTGGTTGCATTGATTGTAATGGTTGTTGGGGTTGGGTTGGATTTGGAAATGATTGAGATAAAACCGGAGCTACTGATGGAGGCTCAATAACGGGCGCAGTGGTTTGCGGCATTGGTGTCGAAGGTTCGGGTATAGCACCCGCAATTCCATTTTGGGCAGTTCCATCCATACTTTTCTAAGTATTACATAAGAAAAGAAGTCTTGTCAAATGATAAATAATACTTGTATGCTTGGTGTGTGGACGAGCGGCTGCATTGGCTTTCTTTTTCGGTTTTTCCTGGTGTTGGGCCAGTAAAGTTTTTGCAATTGTTGGGGAGGTTTGGGTCTGCAAAAAATGCCTGGAGCGCATCTGTTGCAGATTTGGCAAAGGGAGGTCTTGGTGATGTGCTTGCAAAAAAATTCGATTCGTTCCGAACAACATTTTCAAACAAAGCCTATGCAAAAAAACTTGCTGACAAAGGTGTCTCGTTTGTTATTCAAACAGATACAAATTATCCAAAGCTTCTTTTGCAAATAAAAAATTCGCCGATTGGACTTTTTGTAAAAGGATCCGTTGATTTTAATGGGTTTGAACCAGCGGTTGCCATTGTTGGGACAAGAAAAATAACGCACTATGGAAAGAGTGTTACAGAACTTATTACAAGGGCATTAGTTTCAAACGGATTTACAATTGTTTCTGGATTGGCAATGGGAGTTGATGGCGTCGCGCACCTCACGACTTTGGAAAATGCTGGGAAAACAATTGCAGTTTTGGGGTGTGGGGTTGATTGCTGTTCACCAGGAGAAAATCAATATATTTATGATGCAATTATACAAAAGCGGGGAGCAATTGTTTCTGAACTGCCGATTGGCCATTCTCCGTCTCGGGGGACATTTCCGTCTCGAAACAGAATCATTGCTGGTTTATCGCTTGGTGTTGTGGTTACCGAAGGAGCAGTAGACAGCGGGTCGCTCATTACTGCCGATTATGCGATTAAAAATAACAGGAAAGTTTTTGCTGTTCCTGGACCAATTACTTCGGATTTATCCAAAGGTCCGTATGAATTAATTAAAAAAGGTGCAAAATTAGTAATAACAGCAGAAGATATTATTGCTGACTTGGGAGTTGTTGGGAAAACTGCCAGGCATACAAAAAGAATAGTCAAAGGGGATACCAAAGAGGAAGCAGTGGTTCTGCAGCTTTTACAAAACGAGTCATTGCATTTTGACGAGATTGTCAGGCTGCTCAAAATGGATCCGGCAAAAGTTGGCAGTATGTTGTCTTTGATGGAAATAAAAGGAATAGTAAAAAGTGTAGATTTGGGCTACTTTTCTTTGGATTTTCGAGATACTTCTTGACAAAGCCTGTATAATCTACACTACAATTTGATGACAATGATATGAAATATTTAGTTGTTGTAGAGTCTCCGACAAAAGCGAGGACTATTAGTAAATTTTTAGGAAAAGATTACGAGATTAAAGCTTCGATGGGGCATGTAATGGATTTGCCCAAAAGTACGCTGTCTGTTGATGTTGATCATGGATTTTTGCCGCAGTACGAACTCGTTGCCGACAAGAAAAAAATTATCGCAGATTTGAAAAAAGCGGCAAAAACCGCAGAATCAATTATTCTTGCCACTGATCCTGATCGTGAAGGAGAAGCAATCGCCTCGAATGTAAAAGACATGCTTGGCTCAAAGGCAACATACACAAGAATTGCATTTCATGAGATTACAAAAGAAGCAATCGAGGAAGCCCTGCTCCATCCACGGGCAATAGATACCAATTTAGTGAATGCCCAAACTGCAAGGCGGGTTTTGGACAGGCTTGTTGGGTATAAACTCTCACCACTTCTTTGGAAAAAAGTGAGGCGTGGACTTTCTGCAGGACGCGTGCAATCGATTGCTCTGCGACTCATTGTTGAGCGTGAACATGAAATTGAAAAATTTAAAAAAGAACCGTACTACACAATTGATGCCATGCTGCATAGCACCACCAATGCTCAGGAAAAAACAGAATTCGAATTGGTAGAAATAAATGGGCAAAAAATCGAAGTGCAAGATAGCTTTCAATTGTATGATGGAGAGTACACCGTTACAAAAACTATTATCTCCGACGAAAAAAAAGCAGACGAGATATTGTCTGATTTGCATACAAAGCAATTTGTTGTTTCTGATGTGTTGCAAAAAGAAACAAGGCGAAGTCCTGGTGCGCCCTACACGACATCAACGCTGCAGCAAGACGCATCTCGCAGACTTGGCCTTTCGGGGAAGCGCACAATGAGTTTGGCGCAAAAATTATATGAAGAAGGGCACATAACATACCATCGTACAGATTCTGTGGCGATTGCCTCATCTGCGCAGCAAATGCTTGTTTCTTATATAAAAAAAGAATTTGGGCAGCGTTACGTTCCCGAAAAATTGCGTTTTTATAAAACCAAACAAAAATTAGCACAAGAGGCTCACGAGGCAATTCGTCCAACAAAAGCGTCTGTTGCTCCATCAGTTATTGCAAAAGAGGTTGGAGAGCAGTATGAAAAACTCTACGAACTTATTTGGCGTCGTGCTGTCGCTTCTCAGATGTCTGATGCAATTGTGGAATCAACAACAGTGTTTTCTGATGCAAAGAATTCCGGAGGAGACGCCTCATATCGTTTTAAAGCAAATGGATCTGTACTTATTTTTGATGGATTCTTAAAAATTAATCCGCAAGCACTTGCTGATACAAAATTACCAAAATATTCTGTTGGTGAATCATTAACGGCAGATCATATCGATAAACTTCCTCATGAAACACAATCTCCACCTCGGTATAACGACGCATCTCTTATTAAAACTCTTGAAGAAAAGGGGATTGGCAGGCCATCAACATATGCGACAATTGTTGGGACAATTCAAGACAGGCAGTATATCGATCGTGTTGAGGGAAGATTTGTTCCAACACCAGTTGGTATTGCAGTCAATGATTTTTTAGTCATTCATTTTTCTGATATTGACGACATTCCTTTTACTGCGCAGATGGAGGATGGATTGGATGAAGTTGCAAGGGGAGAGCGAGAATGGGTTCCGATGATGCAAGAATTCTACACGCCTTTTGCCAAAAAAATCGAAACTGTTGAGGGGGCCGAAAGAATTAAAATCCCTGTTGAAGAAACCAACGAGATTTGTCCAAACTGTGGAGCACCGATTGTGGTGCGTGTCGGGCGTTTTGGAAAGTTTTTATCGTGTTCCAAATTTCCTGAATGTAAGTTTACCAAACCGTTTGTCAAAGATACTGGACTTCTTTGTCCAAAAGATGGTGGGAAAGTTATTGCTAAAAAAACAAGGAAAGGTCGAACGTTTTTTGGTTGCGCAAATTACCCAAAGTGTGATTACGCCGCCTGGAAATTAGAAGATGTAAAAAAGAATTGACCCCAATCTTGTCTCACTGAAGCGTATTTGTTGGAATATCATTTAATATTTTATACACATCTTGCGACATATGCGCCATTTGATCGTTGGTATCTCCAGGAAGAGCGGTTTTGCTCATAAAAATAAGAATATAATTTGCTTTTGGTGTATAAAAAATACCAGCATCATGTGAATAATCGTCGAACTCACCTGTTTTGTTATAAGACCTGACATTTTTTGGTAAATATTTTGGCAGCTTCGATAATCGTTGCTGATCGTTTAAAAGTCGCAGTAAATAGTCACTTTCTGAATCCGAAATATTTAAAGAAAGCGCAATATCTTCAAACAAAACCCCCATGCTTGTTACCGTTGTCTGCAAATCGCTGCTAAAACTAAAATCGATACTGAGTTTTTGTTTCATCGCAGATTCTATATTTGCCCACCCGTATTTTCCAGCAAGTGCTTGTGCATATTCGTTGTTGCTTTCTGTAATAATTTTATTGAGTGCCTCTTCTAAGGGAATTGGTGGGTCGCCAACGGTATCTGTGAGTTGAATTGATCCATTTTTCACTTTATCTAAAATATAAATCGTGAGGATAACCTTATATAAGCTTGCCATATAGTATTCTTTGTCTCCGTCAATCGTAACTGATTCTCCAGTGGTGAGATTTTTATAATAAACGCTAACATCGCCATCTACTTTTGATGTGTATGAGGTAATAACATTGCCAACAGCAATATTATTTGATGCACTGTTGTTTGCGATCACGACAACGCGACGTAAATTTTCGACTTTTTCGCGATATGCATTATATTGTGATTGCAGTTGTTGATAGGCGATTGTTTTGTTAAGCATTTCCTGTTTGTACGCAGTAAGCTCTTTGTCGTTTGCGAAGAGTAAGTAGGCCAAGACGATAATGAATATCGGGAGAATAATGTTTAGACAAAGTGAAATAATTCGCATAGATGTAGTCTATGTTAGTATTCCAAAGCGGCGCCTGTTTGTCAATTTCAAAAAAGACTAAAAAGCTTTTGCGAGGATAAGAAGGGGAATAAGAACTAGAGCTTGACTAATAATGCCCCACGGTTTGTCGAGTCTTGAATTAAATTTCGATTGAAATCGGTAAATCCAGGAAAATGGAATTTTTTTGAAGTGGAAAATAAAAGATGGCGCCGAAATCCAGTCAGGGAGCTGTGCTGCAATAATCATAACAAACGCGTATAAAAGGTTCGTTTGTGGAAAAAGGAAGACAATAAGAAGGTACGCAACAATAAAACCAACGGTTACATCAATTGCAGATTCTACAAATAATCGTTTTCCTGATTTATTTTTGCCATTGGTCCCAGAATCCCAATGTGGGCAAATATCTGCAGCAATGTGAGAGAGAATTGCAATCGGAATTGCGAGTGCCGGATTAGCAATTTTGGCTGCGATGACAGTGCCAATGACTGCGTGACCTGTTGCTGTCATCTTTACAGCGTACCACAACTCGTAGACATTTGGCAAACAGAAGATATGTATAGTAGAATGTGCAATGTGCAGATAAGAATAAGAATATGGATAGACTAAAGCTGAAAGCTTCGGAGCTTCGAACGATAACGCCAAGCGAGAAAGAGCGCAGTTCAATCAAGAAACATCCACTCTATATTGTATTGGATAATGTAATGGACACATATAATGTCGGTGCTATTTTCAGGCTTGCAGATGCCTTGGCGGCAGAAAAAGTGATTTTGTGTGGGCAAACAGAAACGCCGCCAAATACCAGAATAAAAAAAGCATCGATTAACACGACAGAGTGGGTGAGTTGGGAATATGCTCAATCTGCCGTCGAAGCGATTAAAAATCTTCAATCTCAAACACCAAATCTACAGTCTATTGCAATAGAACAGAGTCCAAAAAGTGTTCCTTTTACGACTATTGAATATAAATTTCCTCTGGTTTTAGTAGTTGGTCACGAAACAACTGGCATTTCTCAAGAAGTTCTTGATGTCGTTGACCATATTGCAGAAATTCCAATGTTTGGAGTAAATACGTCGCTAAATGTTATGGTTTCGTTGGGGATCGTTCTTTACGAAGTAATTAAGCGGTACTAGAGTATTTTCCCCGTGATTCTTATTTAGGAGCGTCGTGCAGCATTACCACATACGCAGACTGCAAGTACATTTCTGCTGATCTTGTTGGATATCCTTGTGGATTTAAGTACGCAACTGTGTTATTTTCGTTAGCAATCCTTCTTGTTAAAAGCGCAGAGTCCCGATTGATAAAGACGCGTCCATTATATAAAACATAAATGTCATTTGCTGATCTGTTTGCGCTGATCTTTTTGTCTTGTATTAGTCTTTTTTTGATATCTTCATACGAATCTCCATCCAAAAAGCTTGTTGCGTTCATAAGATTGGCCGTGAGTTGTTCATTTTGAGAATTTGCTTTCTTGTCTCGCCCGGCATATTGTGCAAGAGCGGCCTTTGCAGCATCTCGTTTTATATCCTCGAGCATGCCACAGGGAATATTCATGCTTCCGTCTGGATTAAATATTCTTTCTATGGCAAGTGAATAATACCATGGTTGTTCTTGTTTTGTGATTTTAAAGTTAATTCCATCGGTGGGGAAATCAGGTTTTTGTGCAAACCCATACAGAGAAGTAGCAGTTGGTGGACAAAGAGAGCTTGCTTCACCGCTTGAGGAGGCGGTTTGTAATCCTGCTGTTGCAATGGTTGCGAATGCCACAACCCCTCGGGCACCTCGTTCAAGATATGTATTTCCCATATCAATGCCAGCAATAATAGCATATTCTCATGGAAAAATCAACCCATAGTATTTATTGCTGGATTAGCTTCTTGACAAAGGTGGAAATTAAACTATAATGAGTCCAGGTATGTAAAAACTGTCGCCAAAATTGTTTGGGATACAAACCCGCTTTTGGCGGGTTTTTTCGTCTTTTGCACGTTAACAATTTAAGGAGTCATGCATTATACAAACAGATAACAGGATTGTTTACCATATAAGGCTTTAGCCTTATCAATCAAGAAGTGGTAGGAAGCTCGCGCCTTATGCGAGCAATGATAACGATTAGTCCCATCTTTATTGATCGGATGTCTTTATCAATTTTTTTTGAGAGTTTGATCCTGGCTCAGGATGAACGCTGGCGGCGTGCCTTAGGCATGCAAGTCGAACGGGTTCCGCAAGGAATCAGTGGCAGACGGGTGAGTAACGCGCAGGAATCTACCCCTTAGTGGACCATAGCTCATCGAAAGATGGGGTAATAGTCCATAGTCTCGTAAGAGTAAAGGCCTT
>CAZKLH010000020.1:0-12054 GCA_964553595.1 uncultured Gammaproteobacteria bacterium
CGTCGATTCTTCGAACTTTCGTTCGCTTCTCTTCCCCTTCCTTATTATACCCAGTGCCTTTATGCCATTTAAGAGGAGTTGGCTCGTATTTATCATATTCTTACCCCCCAAGTGGTATAATTCTTTCATGCGCATATTAGTTATTGAAGACGAGCAAAAACTCGCGCTCTCTCTTAAAAAAGCCCTCGAGGCAGAAAGTTACGCAGTTGATGTGTGTTTCGATGGACAAGAAGGATACGACACTGCTTCTGTTGAGGAATATGATTTAATTATTCTCGACTTGGGACTCCCCAACATGGATGGCATTACACTTGCCAAAAAACTTCGTGAAGAAAAGGTAACAATTCCTCTTCTTATGCTCACCGCCAGGGATACCATGAAAGACAAAATAGCGGGTCTGGATAGTGGCGCCGACGATTACATTGTAAAACCATTTGCATTCGAAGAACTCCTAGCAAGGATTAGAGCTCTGCTTCGAAGAGGAACCAATCAGCAATCTCCTATACTTTCTGTTGATACACTCACCTTAGATCCTGCAGCACGCTTGGTTCGTCGAGCAAACAAAGATGTAGCACTTTCGGCAAAAGAATATGGACTTCTTGAATTTTTAATGCGGCACGCAAGCCAAATCGTTTCCAAAACACAATTGCTTGAACACGTGTGGGATATGGAAACAGATCCATTTTCCAATGTCGTCGATGTATATATTGGGTACTTACGAAACAAAATCGACAAGTCGTTTCCAAAAGAAACGCCGCTTATTCATACACATAAAGGGTTAGGATATCGAATCGACAAAAAATGAACGAATTTCAAAAAGCCAGATTACAATTAACCGTTTGGTACATTCTTATTAGTCTCTTTTTATTATTGATTTTTAGCATTGCAGCAATTGGCGCAGAACAACGATCATTTGGCAGAATCGCGCAAGCCTTAGGCAACAAACAAGAACGCCCTCACCTCACCCAACTTTTAGACGTAAGCATTAGTAATTTTGAATCTGATTTTCGAAGAAGATTATTTTTATTTGATGCAATTCTTCTTTTAGCAGCATCGGGGGCTAGTTATTTTTTAAGCGGGGTCACGCTCTCCCCAATTCAAAAAATGGTACAGCAACAAGAAGAATTTTCGGCAGATGCATCACACGAATTACGAACGCCACTAACAACAATTAGCATCGAAATCGAAGCACTAAAACGAACAGAAAAACAAATCCCACAAGCATATCAACGAGTATTTAGCAGTATTCAAGAAGAGGTCATTCGCATGCGAGATATTGTAGATGGACTACTGACGCTTGTTCGGGATGGAACGACTGCACAAAAAGAAGCATGGACAGTTTTTGATGTCAACACAGTTATTTCTGAAGTGTTTGTACAAATGGAACCGCTAGCAAAAGAAAAAAATATTCAGTTCTCCAGTTCTTTACAAAACGACAAAACGCTCACTATGTACGGCAACAAAGATCAACTCAGGCAAGTCGTCATTATTCTTGCAGACAACGCACTCAAATACACTCCAGAAGGAAAAAGCGTTGGAATAAAAACACACCGTCATGGAAACACCATTACCATTACTATAGAAGATACAGGCAAAGGGATTCTAAAAGAAGATTTGGCTCATGTTTTTGAAAGATTCTATAGGGGGAAATCAACGCATAAAACAAAAGGGAGCGGACTTGGGCTTTCTATTGCAAAACGGCTTGTCGAAAGTCAGGATGGGAAAATTTCTGTAGTGAGCACAGAGGCTTCTGGATCGCAATTTTCTCTTAAACTCCCCTATCATTCTTAAGATTTTCTTATCTTGACATTCTATACTACTGTTCACTACAATGGGAAAACTAATAACTCCAAAGCTTATGGGCAGTTCTTCTTTTTCGACATCAGCGATCTTTTATTCTCAAAAAAACAATATACTGAAAGGAGGTGAATACTAAATGAACAAAACACTTTTAATCGTTGTTATCGTTGTTGCAATAGCTGTCCTTGCTGGTGCATTTGTTATGCATAGAAAAAACAAAGAAGCTTCAATGCAGAATCAAACGCAAACAACAACAAACACATATCAACAACCAAGCGATACCGGAAGTAGTGCAACAAGCCCAACAGTGGCACCAACCAGTACTACAACTACCGGATCAACAACTGACGACGTCAATAACATAGACAAAGCATTCCCAAATTGAAGCGTCGTGGGTTCTGATACTGGTCTATAATTCTTTTTTTTGGTTTACGTTGTTTATAAAAAGAATAAAACCCTGAGAAGGGTTTTTATTCTTGGGTATTATGATAATTATTTCATATGAAGTACGCAAAACTAGAAAATAATAAGTATCTCCTTCGTTTGGAAAAAGGAGAAAAACTACAAAGCACAATCGCTTCTTTTTGCAAAGAAAAACACATACAAAACTCCACAATATCTGCAATCGGATCGCTGGAAAATCCAACACTTGCCCATTACTTCGTAAACACAAAAAAATACACAGAAAAAACGCTCAATGGAATTTATGAACTCACAAGTCTTACTGGCACGTCGGGACTTTTTGAAGGAAAGCCTTTGGTTCACATTCATGTATCTCTTTCGGATGAAGAAATGAAGGGATTTGGAGGACATCTCGTCGAGGCATTTGTCTCTGCAACTGTGGAAGTAATACTTGAATCTTCAGAAACACATTATACAAAATCATTTGACGAAACTATTGGATTAAAACTGTGGGATTTACAAGAAACTTTGTGAACTGAACAGAAATTATTTTTTCCAAGTACCTTCGGGTATCGCTTCTTTGATTGTTTGTCGTAAATACTTCGGCACCCGAGTTTCCCATATTTCCCCTTCTCTCATTCGCTCTCTTATTTTCTTTCCTTCAAGCAAATGTCGCTTATAATATGGAATTTCAATGACTCTTGTGTTATGGCGCGAAAAAATTCCATTTACCCAATCGTTGTTGCCAATAACCACATCTATTGGCCCAGATTTTTTTGTTGTCAAACGAAGCCATTCGTCGTCGTCTGGCACGTCTGGAATAGAAATTACTTTTACAATTTTTGACTGAAGATTTTCAGCTCCAAGAAATTGCAAAAGGATTTTTTTTCGGATACGAAACCGCAAAGGGTTTTCTTCATTTTTCTTATTCGAACTACCAATACCAATAACAATTGCGTCGCAATAGACAAGTGCCTGCTGAATAAGATATGCGTGTCCATTATGAAACGGCTGAAATCTCCCTATCACCAAACCCATAGCATACCTTCTCTTCATAATGTCTGATTCTAAGGTGATACTCTTCCATATGCAAGAGGGGTAAATTCACGGTATAATAGAAACTGTGAAAAACATTGGGAATATTATCCGTATTTCAAAACCGCTCCACCACCTGGTTATTATCCTTGGGGTGTTAATTTTATCCTCATCAGCAATTGCGCTTATCGCACCCATTCTTTCTAAATCGATTGTTGACCAAATTGTCGCCCAGATTCAACATAAGGGCGGAGACATAAATCAGCTATTACTGCTTATCTTTGCTGCATTTGGCGCGAATCTCTTGAGTCTTATTTTAAATACTGTAAGCGACCGGATTGGCGACCATTTTGCTGGAAGAGTGAAACAATTTCTTACCGAAAAATTCTACGACAAAGTCCTCACCCTCCCCCAATCATATTTTGACTCGGAAGTTTCTGGAAAAATAGTAAATCAGCTGTCTCGAGGAATAACAACTATTCAAGCATTTCTCAACGGAGCTTCTAATTTTATTTTGCCAACATTCTTGCAAAGCATTTTTACCATTGCAGTCCTTGCGTACTACAATATTCCCATTGCCCTGTTTACCTTTATTCTTTTCCCAATTTATCTGGTGCTTTCGTATTATTCAACGGTTCGCTGGGGCAAAGAAGAAGTCAAGAAAAACCAAATCGAAGACGCAACCAGAGGAAGAATTCAAGAAGTTATTAGCAACATGCCGCTTGTTAAAAGCTTTATTAACGAAGTTCAGGAATTCCAAACACTTTCAAAAAACCTTACCCAAGTGAATAAAATCTATGCAAAGCAAAGTAAAACATTTCATATTTTTGATTTCTTTCGAGGGCTTTCTTTACACATTATTTTATTTGCCATAAATCTTGTGGTTTTTTATGATGCATTTAAAGGTACATTAACAATCGGCGAAATGGTGCTTATTTTACAACTGGTGAATCAAGCAAGGATTCCTCTGTTTGCCATGTCGTTTATTCTCACTCAAGTACAAATGGCGGAAAGCGGCTCGAAAGAATATTTTGAAATTTTAAATCTTGAATCAAAAGAAAATTACACCAAGCGCATTCAGTTAGCTCGAGTCAAGAATCCAACAATCAGATTCGACCACGTGTCTTTTCATTATGAAAACTCCGACACTGTATTAAAAGATGTTTCGTTTACTATCGAAAACAAAGAATCTGTTGCATTAGTCGGACATAGTGGCGCTGGAAAATCGACGATGGTAAATCTTATTCTCCGATTTTACGACCCAATCACTGGAGCAATCTTTTTAAAGGACCAGAAGTACGGTTCGCTTGAACAAAAATATATTCGGCACAATATTGCATTAGTGTTTCAGGAAAACGAACTATTTTCGTCAACGATTCGAGAAAACGTTTCCTACGGCAAGCTCGATGCAACCGAAAAAGAAATTACTGAAGCACTACGACTTGCCAATGCGTGGGAATTTGTACAAAAATTACCAAAAGGATTAGATAGTCAAGTTGGCGAACGAGGCGTTAGGCTTTCTGGCGGGCAGAAACAAAGAATTCAAATTGCACGGGCAATCTTAAAAGACGCGCCGATTCTTATTTTGGACGAAGCAACATCATCTCTTGACGCAAAATCAGAAAAAGAAGTACAAGACGCCCTTTCAAATTTAATGAAAGATAGACTTGTTATTATTATTGCGCATAGATTCTCAACGATTCAGAATGTTGATAAGATTTTAGTAATTGATAAAGGAACTATTGTTGACTCTGGCTCTCCGAAAGAGCTCTCCAGCAAAAAGGGCATTTACACAGACTTACAGCAATACCAGCTTGAGGGAAACAAGAAGCTTTTGGAGTCGTTTGAAATCTACTAGAAATTTTCAGTCCTTAACCGTTATTTTTGTTGCTTGAAGTCAAGCGATACAGAATTTATACAAAACCGTTTTCCAGTTGTCTCTTTTGGCCCATCATCGAACACATGACCCAAGTGTCCGCCGCAGCGACTACACACAACTTCTGTTCTTTTCATCCCAAGACTCAGATCGTCAACAAGTGATACGTGCTCGTTGGCAATTGACCGGTCAAAACTTGGCCAACCACAATCAGAATCGAATTTTGCATCCGAGGAAAATAAATCCTGTCCACATGCAGCACAGACATACATGCCTTTATCGTGACTTAAATAAAACTTTCCACTAAACGGTGTCTCGGTTCCCTTCTCTCGCAATACCCTATATTGCTCTTCTGTTAATTTATTTTTCCAGAATTCCTCTGGCTTTTTTTTCATATCATCTGTATTGTCCATACAAAGAGTATATCATTTGTTGACAAACGACGCCATGTTTTTTACAATGATACCTTGTAAACTTTTAGCCTATGCAATGCTCCTGATCAACATTGCCCAATTTTTCTCAAATACCAGTTCCTATGAAATACGCAAACAGCTCATCGTTATCGCCTATTCTTATTGCACAAGGAACATCGTTTGTACTAGAGCGGTATTTTAGCAATGCAATTCCGCAAGCCGATACACCATCTGCACACAAGTATCTTTCTGACCACACCCTAAGCTACATTAACAAAGCAGAAAAAGGATTCAGACAAATTATTAGCAAAAAAACAAAAAAAGTACCGCTCCATCTTAAGCAAGTTTTCTCCCATGCAAAACCTGTGTCAAAAACACCAAACGTGCAAAATAACGAAGCATTTTTATTTGCACTTGTTGTTTTTTCTTTACTCCCCACACTTTCAACATCCAGCGCAGCGCCTGGTTTTCCTGCTGCGAGCATACTGACTCTTCCAGAAAATACAAAAGAATTTTTAGAACGAATCCTTGAGTTAAAACGCGAAATTGTAGAAATAATTACCGGAAAAACAAGCGCCTATACTCCGCTTGTGTTGGATCATGCGTTAGCCAGAACATTTTTGTTTTTCCAAGTAGGAAGCGACATTTCTTTTCGCTATGAAGCCATACAAGAAGAAATGGAAGAAAGAGCAAAAGAGGCACTACAACTTATTCTCAACAATAAAAATACCTACTGAAAATGCTTGTCATAGAATTGCATGCTCCTGCTAACAGCTATATCCCACCCATCTGGCAGTAAATTGTGATCTGCCCCGGGATAAGTAAAATATTCAACAGTATCATTATTTTTCTTGAGCGTTGTAACCAAATCATCTGTCCACCAGAAGGGAACTTCGTGATCATTTGTGCCTTGATGAATTTCTATTGGCGTTTTCGAAATCCATTTATAATAATTACTCGGCGAAAATTTATCGACGTCGTAATCTTTTTCAAAAACTGAGAGATACTTGCGAAGCACTTTTCCCTGACTGTCCGATTCATCGGTGTAATACAAAATAGAATAAGGAAACGACTTTGAAACTGGCGCCCACAAAACGGTCGGATATGCCAAGCCGCTAATCTCCAAAACCGACAATGCAATATGTCCACCATTACTATGCCCCCAAATCCCAACTTGCGATAAATTTGCTTGTATTGTCCCCGAATAGCTTGCAGACAGCCCGCTATTCAGGTTTCGAAGCGAGGACAAGAGCGTTAGTCCGGTCGTGTATGTTTGGAATCTATCTTCAAACGAATCTATCGCACCAGGGTCAGACTTGCCATATCCTAAAAAATCTGGCGCAAGCGTTATGTATCCATGAGTGGCAAACACTGCTGCCGAAGGTTGCGTACCAATTCCAGATTGATAATTCGTCTTTTCTGCAAATCCACGAAACATCACAATAACTGGATGTGGGCCATCTTTTTTGGGAATATTCATAAGTCCGCTCACCTTCTTTTTTTCTACGGTAAAGAAAAACAATTGCGACGTATAGTCATTTGTTTGGGAAACAACGTCACCAAGTGTTATGTTACTTGGCGAAAATTTAGTTTTTTTCAGATTGTCGAATGTATATTTTTCCAAAGGTTTTTGGCTCCCTTTTCCCAACGGGCTAATCACAGGAATCTTTTGCGATAACAAATAAAATGAAGCTACCAAAACAATGATTAAAGAGACAATAAATAATATAATTTTCATAAATATGCGTCTAGACTACTGTAAACCATATTGTAAGTCAATCCATATAGTGTATAATAAACATGTGAACGACAAAGCGCTACAATTTTTAAAAAACAAAAATCCAAAACTCTGCGTTTTAGCAACTGCATCAGCCGATGGAAAACCAGAAGCAGCAGTTATGGGGTATGCCGTGCAAGATGATTTAACTATTTTGTTAAGTACGCACAAAGGCAACAGAAAATGGCAGAATCTTAGTAAAAATAGCAAAGTCTCGCTTGTGTTTGGCTGGAGCTTTACCGAAATAAACATTCAATATGATGGCACTGCAACTCTTATTGAAGAAGGGCCACAAAAAAAAGAAGTTGAAGAATTCTTTTTTTCTCAAAACCCAGCGGCAAGAAAATTCGAAACACCAGATACTATTTTTATTCAAGTAAAGCCAGTATGGATAAGACTTTCTGACCTAACACAAACTCCCCCAACCACAGAAGAAGCTTCTTTTTAATAATTTTTTTGAAGAATTGATCTAAAACTACGCGGCTTTTTGTTCTTGAGGAATATTCTGCCAAACACCAATAACGTTTCCTTCTGTATCTACGACTTTCGCAAATAATCCCATCCCCATGACTGTTTGGGTTGGAACAACAACTTTTCCACCGTTATCTTGAATTTTTTTAAGATGCTCTTCGACATTTTCGACTTCGAGCACGACAACTGGCGCTGGTGTTCCTGCACTTTTTTGTGTTAATCCACCGTTGATTGCCCCTGGCATTTTGGGCCCTTGTTCGCCTGTTTCTGTGGTTGTTGCCATAACATATTGCATTTCTGGCATGTCTTGCAATTGCCAACCAAACACAGTTTGATAAAACTTAATGGCTCGTTCTTTGTTGTCGAATGGAATTTCAAAATGAATGACTTTATTCATAACTATTGAGAATTATGACAGAAGAATTATTAAAATACAATAGCTTTTTACTTCTTCCCCCTGCCTGCTTTTCTCCTTGCTGCCTGTTGTGCTCTGCGCTCAAAACTGCTTTTTGGCCCTGATTGCCTCCTTGGAGTTACCAAATCGATGCTATCGAAAATTTTTCTTTCCTTACCCACATCTTCAAAACCTTGATCTACTCGAACCCCCGACAATTCCCGATCCGGCGACAGGCCTTGACCTGATCTTCTGCCTGATCTTTTTTCATCTCTTCGATCACCTTGCGAATTCCGTTTTTCTGGCTTTTGCAATCTATCAAAGAGTGCTGCAACAAACTCGGGACTTATTTTTGTGGAATCTTTTCTGTGTTTTAATTCACCAACATCAAAATGGTCAAATACTGCAGATAAAAATACTCTCTTCGCACCTGCATGTGCCACAGAAACAGTTACCTTGTCGGTAAGACTATGTCGGGAAGTTGTTTGCAAGGCGTCTGCAAGTTGATCAGAAGATACTGCCCCGCCCCTACAAAGTTTTTTAAATTCCATCGCTGCCACTTGTGTCAGAGAAATTTCTAACGCAACATCGATGTCGCTACTTCGCACAGTTGCGGGATGGCGAACTGCAGTTCCATCTTTCCTATCAATCACAATTTCACTGTTTGGCAAAGACGAAGCAGTTTTCGACTCACCTAATTTCAGTGGCTCGATAAACGTTCGTCTCAATCCTTCAATCGCCAATAATGAATCTCCTCCCAAAATGTCTCTAGCGCTCACTCTTCTTCTCGGAGCTTCTCCTGTTGGTTTTCCTGATATTGATTGTTGAGGCTGCTCAACTAGTGTTGATGCTTGCACTGTTTCTTGTACGGCTGGCTGCGGAACTGGACCATCTCGAAACGAACCATCTGACTGGACAAACGTTCGCCAGCTTTTAGATGGCGATAGAGGAAATGCGAGAGGCTCTTGAGATTCAGAACCATATGCAACAACAACAACATCTTCTACATTCCCATGTTCTCCTACAGGAAATTCCCCAAACATAGAGGAATCAGATTGAAAACTAATATTCCCATTCCGTCTTACTAACATCAATGGGATTTTTACTTGTTTGGATTCTGCCACAGAAACTACACCATCAACAGATAACCAAAGAAGATCTCGCCGTTCTCCCGGCGCCCCTACTCTCCCCGAACCAAACAGAATCGCCCATCTCTCTTCTTTTTCTCTTTTCTCTTTTTCTTTATCTGTTTCAACACCTCTTGCACTAAAAGTGAGCTGCCCATCTCTATGAGCAATACCCGAAGCATCATATACAATAACTGCTGGAGTAATCTGTTTGCCCCCTGCAAGGAAAAGCGGTGCAATATCTTCATCTATTACAACTTGCGGAACAGAGAGTTGATCTGGATCTAACGCAGCTCCCCATCGTAAGCTTCCAACATACTGTAGATTATGCTCCAAACCAGATATAAATCTTGAAAATGAAGGCTTGTTCCAATTCACAATCGCATCCACAGCTGCATTTCCTCTCGCAGTGATGTCTTCGAATCTTCGTAAATCTCCCTCTCTTTTGTCCGACATGTCTGGGATTGTAACAAAACACGTAAGCCTTTGCAACCTTGTAAAACTTGAAAATAAAGGCTTGTTTCCGTATACTTCTCGTCTTACTAAGATGGGAGGACAACACGAGAATTATAGACCAAGAACACGTAAAGAATTAGTGGACATGCAAAGCAGCGCATTGGACTCTTTTGATGGCTTAGTGCACAATGCTGTTCGTTTTAAGCGATTCACACCAGAACAAGCAACAGTTTTGGGCATTGCAATTGTTCGCTCTCAGTTACGAGTCGTACAAGCAAATGCTGGCCTGGCAGGATGCGATGTGTTTTATGATAGAAAAAATCGAATACATGCAATTGAATTAATCAATAAAGGATTAATACTCCAAACCATACTCGAAAGATCAGACAGAGGCTACTATTCACTCCTTGGAAGATATTTTACTCAAGAAGCGGAAAAATATTCTAAAACCTCACGAGATGCTGCAATAAGAGATGTGAGAAGATACTATCAAAGGATTAGCAATACATGCCAACAAATTGCCGAAGCTCTCCCCAAGTCAGAAACTTGAAAATAAAGCCTATTTTTCCTATAATCTGATTTTGTATGGCAACATTGCACGAAAATCCTAGGCCAACATCACATGAAGAATTACAAGCTGCAAGACATCATGCGTTTAGCAGGTTTAAATACACGACAACGAGAACCTTCGGGTTTGAAACATTCTCTCCAACACAAGCAGTACACGTTGGTATATCGATTGTTCGTCGACATTTAAGCATTGCACAATATGATGCAAGGATCGCTGGGGGCAGCAGAGATACAAAAACTATATACGAAGCAATCGATGGTCAATTAAAACTTCAAAGCGTCCTCACCGCATGGAAAAAAGGCAACCTGAACCCACTACGCAGATATTTTGAAAATGGAGCTGCTAAATATAAAGAATGGTCAAACGACCCTAAACAAATAATACAAAGAGATCGGATCTTAAGACTTCACGAGTCATGGAAAAAAATTGCACAGGCTCTCCCTGTTTCATCGGATGACTCGTCACCACTACCATTACCTACAATTGAGTTGCTCGAAAAAGATACACCAGCAACATCCGAAGAGCCAAGAACTGCCAGAGAAGATGCAGTCACAGCTCTCTCCGATACAATATCCGAAGCCATGCAACGCGAAACGTTTATCCAGCCAATAGCGATACTGTTTGGCAGGATCATTATTAATCAAAAACTTACTCTTGCAAGAATAGATACTGAATTGACTAGGTATAGAGGTGGTACACCATCTATGGAATACGCAACCTACCATATCGATAAAACACTCGGATTCAAAAGAATTTTGACTGCTGCAGAAAATGGCAACTATAGCCCAATGTGTCAATACTTTGAAGGAGAAGCCAAGAGATACAAAGATTATTCAGAAAGACCAGAGGAAAAAGCACAAAAAGCGCAAAATCAAAGGCTCAGCGAAACGTGGCAAAAAATAGCAGACGCTCTCCCTGCTCAACCAGACGGATCGTAATGACATGCCATACGAAAACTACCGACCAAATACACGAGAAGAACTACTCGCCTTACGACAAGACGCGGATGATTCTTTTATAGCTTCTGTAAACAACGCATTCGCTTGTACTCAATTCTCACCACAGGATGCAATAGATCATGGCACTGCAATTGTTAAAACAAGACTACAACTTGCCATAGCAAATGCTGGTTTAGCAGGATGCGACATGAATTTTAGAAAACCAGGAGGCGCAATAGAAGCACTCGATAAAGAATTCACATACAGAAACATACTGGGAAGAGCAAAGAATGGCGATTATTCATTTCTTAGTATCTATTTCTTTGATTCAGCTGGTGAGTTTCACCAACTTGCAAAAAAGTCACGAGAACCAGGAGCAAAAAAATATTTCCAGCGAATCAGCGACTCATGGAAAAAAATAGCAATAGCTCTCCCCGCTCAACCAGTGAGCACATCATAAACTATACGTAATTAAGGCGCGTGAGGAACTGTTTTTGTGCTAGAGGCCTGAACTGGTTGTATATTCTGAGTCGAAACTGGTTCGTCTCTATGATGAGACACAATTTCTAATGTTAAAATTATGGCAGTTATTCCAATGATAATAAGAAATAATTCATCATTGTGATTTTTTTGAACAAACACGCAAACAATTATAGTAAAGCGCAGGTTCTTTGTAAACATCAGCACATAAATTATGCTTGAACACACTATTGTATAATGACACTATGAACACTTGGGGAAAAATAATTTTGCTTCTTATTCTTATCCCATTAATTTTCCTATTTGCCAAATTC
>CAZKLH010000021.1:0-12039 GCA_964553595.1 uncultured Gammaproteobacteria bacterium
CCCATTTTTTTTAATCATCCGCCGACCACCCACATCTACCCCAGCACGTACACTATTTCCAAACACGACGCTCTTCCGATCTGCAGCCATTGTCTTTTGCAAAAGCAGCGCTTGGCGATATGGCGTCTATTGAAACAGTTGAGGGTAATGTGCAGCTTCGTATTCCTCCTGGAACCCAACCAGATACGGTTATTCGACTTCGTGGCAAAGGTGTGCCACACGTGCAAGGAGGAGGTCGAGGAGACCATTATGTACGCGTTAAAGTGACTGTTCCAAAACATCTCACGTCTTCCCAGAAGCGTATCCTTGAACAATTCGAACAAGAGGGTGGTAAAAAGAGTTGGTTTTAAAACTTCTATCCCATGACTTAATATTGTTGTCCTCGGAGATCAATAATTTGTAATTTCGTAGGAAACTTTCTATACTGAAGTTGTACTTCATAGAGAAGTATTCTGATGTTTTATCTAACCCTTCCTCTTTTATTTTTACAGTTCTGGTTTTTAGAGGCACCACGTGGGCTAATTGCATATTTTATGTCGGTTAACACTGCGTTTTTACAACTTTTTTCTCTCCCACTTTTGGTACGAACATTTCTTAAGCCGTGGAAAAGTGAATATAGAGAAGGACTTGTTGGATTCTCTATTGGCATGGCGATGTTTATTAAATCGTTTTTTATTGTTGGTGATTCTCTTCTCTTCTTGGCGTTGGTGGGCATGGAGTGTTTGGTTATTCTTGGTTTTGTTTTATTGCCATTTGGAACTGTTTACCTTTTGTTTATGAAATAAGATGAAAAACTTTGCAACTCTTTACGGAATCTATAATGCACCAATAATAATTGTTTTGCGAATTATTCTCTTTTTGCTGCTTTTCTTTTTATTATTCGATGCATTTTTGGCACACCAGAATTTTCATCTAAGTCTTTTTTTCCTTGCAGTTTTTATGATGGATGAGGTATTTTTCCATTTTAAGATTGCAAAGACAAAACCAAAAGTTTCTCTAGATGCAAACACCGGTGATGTTCTGGAATCGTGTACATTACATGCTGCAGTCTGTTTATTAGAAAAGAATGGTATACCAATTGCAAAAAAACTTCTTAAAGAAGTTTCGATTCAATTTATGATTGAAAAATGCGATATGTCTATAAAGGAATTGCAGTTTATTGATGTGTCTTATGAAGAGTTGACTAGGCAGTCATTTTTGCTTGCAAAAAAAGTCGGCGGTACATTTGTAACAACTATGGATATTTTTGCTGCATACGTAGTGCTTTCTGAGTCACAAACAAAACTCCTTTTTTCAAAACAATTAAAAGACGAAGACCTTCGGCATATTCTTTCTTGGGCACGATTTGATTTTAAACATGAAGAAGCTGCTTTGCCAACCCGGGTAACATTTTGGGGACAAGGTATTGGTGAGGGGTGGGTGTATGGATGGACACTAGAAACAGATAAATATACAGACGATTTAACACAAATTGTTTTGTCCGATGCTGTTGTTCCAGCACTTATCGGCAGAGGAGACGAATACAAAAAAGCAGTTGAGGTGTTGTCTCAAAAAGAAAAGAACAGTTTGCTTCTGGTTGGTGATCCAGGGGGTGGAAAAACACAACTTATTAGAAAAATAGCTTTTGAAAGTTTCCTTGGAACTCTTGGAGGAAAGCTTTCTTATGTGAGATTTTTGGAATTACTCGTTGGGCGTTTTTTGGCAGGAGCATCCGATCAAGGAGTACTTGAAACGAGATTGCAGGCGGTCTTAGAAGAAATTTCTCATGCAGGGAATGTTATTTTATTTATTCCAGATTTTGAAAATATTGTTGGGAAAACAACGTTTCATATCGATTTGTCAGGTGCGCTTCTTCCATACCTTCGAAACGGCAGACTGACTGTTGTTGCAACAATAACAAAAGCAAATTTTAGAAATTTTGTAGAACAAAACCCAAGTATTCTTGAGGTGTTTACAACGGTTTCTCTTGAAGAGCCAGAAAAGAGTTTGGCATTACAGATGCTTTTAGAAAAAGCAAATAGTATAGAAAAGAAATATCATGTTGCGTTGTCATATAAAGCAATTGTTGCTGCAGTGTCATATGCGCCTCGATATCTCAACGATGCGGTATTACCAGGAAGTGCTGTTTCGTTGCTTACTGCATCTGTGACAACCGCCTCGTTGGCAAAGCGAAAAATGATTAATGAAGCAGATGTTATTGCAGAAGTTGAACAAAAAACAAAAATACCGCTCTCTCGTCCAAATGCGCAAGAGAAAGATAGCTTACTGCATTTGGAGGAGACGATGCATCGACAACTCGTGGATCAAGAGGTTGCTGTTTCTCTTATTGCAAAAGCAATCCGTCGTATCCGTTCTGGTCTTGCATCGCAAAATAGGCCAATTTCTTTTTTATTTTTGGGGCCAACAGGTGTTGGGAAAACTGAAACAGCAAAAACACTTGCTTCTGTATATTTTGGGCACCCAGATTCGGTGATACGACTTGATATGAGTGAATACACAACAGAGGAGTCTGCAAAGCGAATGCTTGGATCGCTTACTGGGGAAAATAGCACAGAATATGGAGACGGATCGTTTATCGAAAAAATTCATGACAATCCATCCTCTCTTGTTTTGTTGGATGAGTTTGAAAAAGCGCATCCAAAAATTCTTGATCTCTTTTTGCAAGTGCTTGATGACGGAAGGCTTACCGACAACAAGGGAAGAACCGTTTCGTTTGTAAATGCTATTATTATTGCCACTTCAAATGCAGCGTCTGAGTTTATTCGTGAAGAAATTCAAAAAGGCACACCAGTAGATCAATCATTTCAAAAACAATTGCTCGAATTATTGCAAACAAAAACTCTTTTTCGGCCAGAACTGCTTAACCGATTCGACGAGGTCGTTGTATTCAAACCCTTGGGAGAAGAGGAGATATTAGCAATTGCAAAATTACTCCTAGCAGATGTTAGTAAAAAACTGCAGGAGCAAGATGTAATTGTTTCGTTTGATCAAAACGTTTTGGAGAAAGTTGCAAAGGATGGATCGGATATTCAGTTTGGGGCAAGGCCGCTTCGCCGTTACATACAAGATAGCATTGAGGATCTGTTGAGTCAAAAAATACTAAAAGATGAGATAAGACGAGGGGATAATATCTCTTTACACGTTGACCAATCGGGTAATTTTTCTATCGAAAAATTATCTTCCTCTCGTTAGTTTATTCAAGAGAGACAGACAAGCCTGTTGAAGGAAAAGGGTGAATCTGGTATACTCTTTTGTACTTTATGCCAGCAGTACAAAGGAGTGAATTTTCGTTAGCACTAAACCAAGTAGCCACGGAACGCGGGGTGGATGTGTCTGTTGTTTTAGACACTGTTAAAAATGCTATTTTGGCTGCATACCGAAAAGACCATCCAACGATAGTTGTTGAAGAATACACCGCAACATTAAATCCAACCACTGGAGAGGCACGAATTTTGCAAAATGATAAAGATGTCACACCTCCTGGTTTTGGTCGAATCGCCGCACAAACCGCAAAACAAGTAATTTTGCAAAAAATTAGAGAAAAAGAAAAAGAAGCGATTATTACCGATTACAAAGTGAAAATGGGAACCGTTGTAAACGGCATGGTACTTCGATTTGCAGGATCAAATGTGATTGTTGATATTGGCAAAGCCGAAGGAATTATGCCACCTTCTGAACAGATTCAGAACGAGAGGTATCATTTAAACCAGCGTCTTTCTATTTATCTTTTAGAAATACGGCAGGGAGTTCGGGGCGAAGAGGTTATTGTTTCGAGGGCTAATAATGGTCTTTTAGAAGGATTATTTCGACGGGAAGTTCCAGAAATAGCTCAGGGGAATGTTGTGATTAAGGCAATTGCTAGAGAACCAGGAAATCGTTCTAAAGTTGCAGTGTCTTCTAATCAGGCAGGTATTGATCCAGTTGGAAGCTGTGTTGGACAAAAAGGAGTTCGAGTACAAGCCATTATTCAAGAGTTTAATGGACTTGAAAAAATAGATATTATTCAATGGCAGGAAGACGCAAAGGCGTACGTCGCTCAGGCATTATCTCCGGTAAAAAATGTTCGAGTAACTATTGCCAAAGACGAACAAGTTGCTCATGTGGTTGTCGACAAGAAAGATTTGTCGCTTGCAATTGGGAAAGAAGGGCAGAATGTGAGACTTGCTTCTAAGCTTACTGGTTTTAGAATTGAAATAGAAGGTGAAGAAGGACCGGAAGAAAAAGTCGAGGCACCAGAAGGGGAGACAGAAGAAAAAGAAGCTAAGCCAAAAGAAGAAAAAGTTGTAAAAAAAGAAAAAAAAGAAGTAAAACCAGCAGAAGAGACTCCCAAAGAAAAGGAAGAAGTTACACAAGGTGTACAGCCTGCCGTTACAGAAGAAAAAATTGCTGACGAAACAAAAATAGAAGAGAAAACGCAAGAATAGTATGAAAGGCTGTTTTCTTTTCAATACAATATGGCAAAGAAAGAGACAACAACATCAGAGAATCTGCATTATCCACCAGTAGTTATTGTTTTGGGCCATGTTGATCATGGAAAAACCTCACTTTTAGACGCAATTAGAAAAACAGAAATCGCTCAAAGAGAGCATGGTGGTATTACGCAAAGTATTGGTGCGTCCAGTATCTCTTTAATTCATGATGGAGTTTCCCGCAGAATAACGTTTATCGATACTCCAGGTCATGAAGCATTTTCTAAAATGCGTTCTCGCGGTGCACAGGCAGCAGATATTGGCCTTTTGGTGGTGTCGTTGGTCGATGGCATCATGCCGCAAACAAAAGAAAGTATCGAGCTTCTCAAATTCTCACAAATTCCTTTTATTGTCGTATTAACAAAAGCAGATCTTTTGGAAAGAAATCCAGAAAAAGTAAAACAAACACTGTTAAAAAACGACGTATTGCTCGAGGGGTTAGGTGGCGATGTGCCATATATTGAGGTTTCGGCAAAAACAGGAAAAAATATAAAAGAGCTTTTGGAGCTTATCTTGCTTGTTTTTGATATGCAAAAACCAAAAGAGGGCTTAGGGAAGGATTCGCTCAAAGCAATTGTTATCGAGTCGAAACTCGATCAAAAATCCGGTGCAAAAGCAACAACTGTTGTGAAAAGTGGGAGTGTCTCGGTTCGAGATGACCTGCTTTGTGAGGGTGTTGCAGCACGCGTTCGAACACTCATAAATGACAAAGGTGTTTTTGTAAAAACGGCAACAGTTGGTGATGCAGTGGAGTTACTTGGGTTTTCTAAAGTACTTCCTGTTGGGAGCATTGTCACAAAAGCAAAAGACGTCGTTGTTACCAAGGTTGTAAAAGAAGCGTCGACCGAAGAGGTAAAGTCTCCTTCTTCTGTCGAGTTGTTTTATTCTCCGAATGCATTGGCTGGTTCTTTGCCGGTTGTTTTGTGCGCAGATACAGCAGGGTCTCTTGAGGCAATTGTTCAAGCATTTCCAAAAAAGGCGACTGTTATAGCCGAAAAAACCGGAGAAATAACATCTGCCGATATTTTATTGGCTAAATCAGCCGGTGCGATTGTTTTGGGCTTTAATATAAAAATAAAACCGGAAATTTTAGAACTCGCCTCTTTAGAACGCGTTCCGCTCAAACAGTATAAGATTATCTATGAGCTTATTGCTGAGGTCGTCGATGTTTTGGAAGGGAAAGCGTTGGCTCTCGAAGAGAAGATTTATGGTAGGGCAAAAGTATTGGCTCTTTTTCCTTATGAAAAAACATTTGTGGTTGGCGTTTCGGTTTTGGAGGGAAGAATCGCAAAAGGAGATAAAGTGAGGGTAATGCGAGGAGAAGCGGTTGTTGCAGAAACCTCTATTACCTCGGTACGACAGGGGAAAAATCAGACCTCCAAAGTGGAAAAAGGGCAGGAAGCTGGCATACTCCTCTCCCCTTTCCTTGACTTTACTATAGGAGATATGCTACTATGTCACGGATAAATTACGTATGAATAGCACCGCTATATACCAACAAATAAAAGACGCATTGGATAAGAACGAAAAAGTGTCAATTATTGTTGGAAAAAACCCAAGCATAGACCAAATGGCAGCAGCGCTTGGACTCTATCTTGCATTGCAGGCAGCTTCCAAGCAAGTCTCGATTGCTTCCCCAACAGAACCTCTTGTTGAAGTTTCAAATCTTGTTGCGATAGACAAAGTAAAGCAGGCCATCGGTAGTGGTGAAGGCGGAGATCTTGTTGTCTCATTTCCGTACAAAACATTAGAAAATGGAGAGGGAGAAATTCAGAAGGTGTCTTACACAATCGAAGAAGGATTTTTAAATATTGTGGTAAAGGCTTCTGAGAGCGGACTTTCATTTACCGAAAAAGACGTACGATACAAAAGAGGAGGAAGCGTTAGTCCGTTGCTTTTTATTGTTGGAACCAGCAGATTATCTGATTTGGGAGGCCTTTTTGATCCGAATGCGCTAAAAGACGTTACAGTAGTTAATGTTGATAATAAACGAGAAAATCAAGGCTTTGGAGATATTATTCTTGTTTCTCAAGATGCATCTTCGGTTTCTGAAATCGTTGGCGACTTATTGCTTTCTTTGAATTTGCCGGTCGATGTAGATATTGCTCAAAATCTTCTGTCTGGAATTTTGTCTGGAACCGATAATTTCCAAAAGCAAAATACGACTGCAGTGGCATTTGAGTTGTCTGGAGTATTTTTGCGAAAAGGAGCGGTACGATCGGTGCCAGCAATGCCTTCTCAAAGGTTGCCAGAATTCAGAGCAGTACCAGACATGGGAAGAGTACAAAAACCACCATTGCCACAACAGCAACATCAGCAGCCACAACAGCGTTTTGATCAGAAATTTGCAGCGCCACAGCAAGGGCTTGACGAAGACTTTACGCAACAGCCTTATTTCCCCCCAATGCCTTTGCCGCAGCCACAAAGGTCAACCCAACATCAACAACAGCAAGGGCCAGCTCAGGGGCAAGGCCAAAGGAATCCAAAAGATCAGCAGCAAAATGAACGACAAAAAGACCAGGGGGGCAGGAAACCTCCTCCAGATTGGCTCATGCCAAAGGTATACAGAGGGTCTTCGAATGTATAATAATATTGTGGCTTCAAAAACAGTCACGAACCTGCTATAATGTATTTCTATGCCGCTTGATCCTTCAGCAAAACAACAAATTATAAAGGAATTTCAGACAGTCCAGGGAGACACTGGAAGTCCTGAGGTACAAATAGCGCTTCTTACAAAGCGAATAGATCGTTTAACAGAACATCTCAAGTTGCATCAGTCAGACATGAGAAGCCGCAGGGGCTTATTGTCGATGATTGCAAAAAGAAGACGACTGATTAATTTCTTATCGAAAACAGACAAGGACCGGGCAAAAATGATTGCAAAAAAACTCAGCCTTAAGGCAAAATAATAGTGTATGAAGAAAAAATCAATAACGCAGGACTTCTTTGGTAAAAAGCTTACTCTCTCTACAGGGCAACTCGCCAAGCAAGCAACAGCAGCAGTATTAGCACGAATGGGAGACACAATGGTTCTTGCGACTGTGGTTGCAGGATCAGAGAGACCAGACCTTGGATATTTTCCTCTAACCGTTGAATATATGGAACGGTTATATGCTGGAGGAAGGATAAAAGGAAGTCGTTGGGTAAAACGTGAAGGAAGACCAACTGATGATGCTATTCTTACCGCTCGCTTGATCGATCGCTCCATTCGTCCTTTTTTCCCAAAAAGTTTTACAAAAGAAGTTCAGGTTGTGGTAACCGTGCTCTCTGTTGATGGAGACAATGAACCAGATGTATTGTCAATCGTCGCAGTATCTACTGCATTATCTCTTTCTTCGATTCCTTGGAAAGGGCCAGTGAGTGCGGTTCGTGTTGGTTTTATTACCGATAAAGAAAGTGGAAAGGGAGAATTTGTCATTAATCCAGGAGCAGCAGAGTCAGATCTTTCAGATCTTGATCTTGTTGTTACGCAATCAAAAGAAAAAACATTAATGCTTGAAGCAGGAGCAAAACAAGTTTCTGAAGACACGGTTGTTGCTGCAATAGAAAAAGCATACGAAGCAAACAAAGAGCTTATTGGTTATATTGAAGAGTTTGCAAAAGATGTTGGAGACAAAAAAGAAGAAGTAAAAGAAGACTCACTTTTAGGAGAAGCTGTTATTTTAGTAGAAAAATCCTATAAAGCAGAGCTTGTCGAGTTAATTGCAGATCGAGCAAAAAAAGAAGGTCGCAGTTCAAAATATGAGGATTTGATTGTTACTATTTTTGATCAGCAAAAAGCTGCAAACCCAGAAAGCGAAATCGACAAAAAACTTATTACAAAAGCAGTTGAGATCGTCTTTTATAAAGCGATACGAGAAAATACTCTCAAGCACGGAAAACGACCAGACGGTCGAAAAATCGATGAGATAAGGCCAATATCCTCGGAAGTGTCTATTTTACCAAGAACTCATGGTTCTGCTTTGTTTCAAAGAGGAGATACGCAATCACTCACTATTGCAACGCTTGGATCGCCAAGAATGGAGCAGCTTATTGAATCACCAGGAGGAGAAGAATCAAAACGCTACATGCATCATTATTCAATGCCGCCATATTCAGTTGGAGAAACGGGAAGAATGGGAACTCCATCGAGGCGAGAAATCGGTCATGGTGCACTTGCAGAAAGAGCGATTGTAGCAGTAATTCCAAAACAGGATGTGTTTCCTTACACAATACGAGTTGTTTCTGAGATTCTTTCTTCGAACGGATCAACATCAATGGCATCAGTCTGCGGATCAACGCTTGCTTTGATGGATGCAGGAGTTCCAATCGAAAAACCAGTTGCCGGTGTTGCTATGGGGTTGGTAACCGATAAAGATGATTATGTAATTCTTACCGATATTTTAGGTCTTGAAGATTTTTCTGGCGATATGGATTTTAAGGTCGCAGGAACAAAAGATGGTATTACTGCAGTACAGCTTGATGTAAAAATTGCTGGATTAACGATACAACAGATTAAAGAAACTCTTGATAGAGCAAAAGCTGGAAGACTTTTTATTCTTGATATTATGCTTAAGTCCTTGTCGCAAACACGAACGCATATTTCTGAATACGCTCCAAAAATTGAACAAGTCAAAATTCCTGTTGAGAAAATAGGTGAAGTAATTGGTCCAGGAGGGCGAGTTATTCGAAATATTATGGCAGAAACCGGTGCGACAATTGATGTTGATGATGCAGGCATCATAACGGTTACTGGGGCAACAGAAGAATCGTTGCAAAAAGCAATCGATTGGATAAAAGGGTTAACCAGAGAGTTGGTTGTCGGAGAAGTTTTTGAAGGAGAAGTAAAACGAATTCTTCCATTCGGGGCATTCGTTGAAGTATTGCCTGGAAAAGAAGGCATGGTGCATGTGTCTCAAATGACAAGCGGTTTTGTAAAAAATCCCCACGATGTTGTTGCGATTGGTCAAAAAGTAAAAGTGCGAGTTGCCGAAATAGACGATCAGGGACGAGTAAATCTTTCTATGAGATTTGAGGAGCCAAAAGAGCAAGCGCAAGTGCAGCAGCTCCAGCAACAACCACAGCAACCATTTGTTGCGCCAAGGGCAGTTCCAGTACAGGAACACCCATTATCTATGCAGTTTCGACGTGAACGGGCAAAAACGCAAGGTGGCGGATGGCGCGGTGGGACTGGAACAGGTCGAAGAAGCAGTTCTGGAACAGGTCGGACAAGTAATCCCCGGTTTAAAAAAACGCACTATTAAAAAGCTCCTTCATTCAATTGTCTCTCGAATTTTTTTTCTGCATGTTGTAGTATTATAAGTATGGATCCCACAAGTATAAACACCAATGGTTCAGCAAATGGTCAACAGGTTATCGTATCTGAAGAACAAGGGTCAAGCGATTTAATCAGGCGTCTTGGCGAAAAAGTTGAAAAAACAAGTTTACCCCCGCCGCTTCGTGAATATCTTATTGAAATTGTGCAACGACTTGCTCTTATACGCAATTCAGCAGGCTACATGAGCCCATCATATATTACAGAATATGAAACTGCTTCTGGATATATTAATTGGGTTGTGAGCTTGCCATGGGATTTGCGTTCGAAAAATACTCTTGATCTTGTTTCTGCAAAAGCTATTTTGGATAAAAATCACTATGGGCTCCCCGGTGTAAAAGATAAAATTCTTGAATATTTGGCTTCTGTCATTTTGAATATTAGAAATAATACAACAGAGCATATTATACGAGCACCAATTTTGTGTCTTGTTGGACTTGCCGGGACTGGAAAAACAACGCTCGGGTTTTCAATTGCAGAATCGCTTGGGAGAAGATTTGAACGCATTCCTTTTGGAGGAATGGGTGATGCAAGGGCGCTTCGTGGACAATCCCGCGTGCTTCCTGATTCAGAGCCGGGATACATTATAAAAAAACTTGCTCACGCACAAACAAAAAATTGCGTTATTCTTCTTGATGAACTCGACCGCGTTGCAGAATCGGTACGGTCAGATATTATGGGTGTTTTAATTGAGTTGTTGGATCCGGAGCAAAATAAAGCATTTACCGATCATTATATCGATTATCCATTCGATCTTTCAGAAGTATTGTTTATCGCCACCGCGAATAATACAACCAATATTTCAACAGCTGTGTTAGACAGAATAGAAATTATTCAAATGCCATCCTATACAGACGAGGAAAAAGTCACCATTGGAAAAAGTTTTCTGTTTCCAAAAATTCGTACGCAAAGTGGCCTTTTGGAAAATCAGCTGACTGTTGATGATGCATTATGGCCTCAAGTGATCCGACCTTTAGGATTTGATTCTGGAATCAGGAGTCTTGAGCGCACGATTGAAGGTATGTGCAAAAGAGTAGCAAGGCTTATTGTTGAAGGGAAGGCATCGACCGTGCATGTTACGAATGAAAATATCAAGCAATTTCTGCCTCAGTGGTAACAATGATGAATGATTCCATTTCGTTTCTTCCGATTGGTGGCGTTGGGGACGTCACCAAAAACATGTATCTGTATACCTATGGCGATCAAATGCTTATTGTTGATTGCGGATTAGGTTTTGCCGATGAGACAATGCTTGGCGTCGATTTATTACTTCCTGACATATCGTATATTCTCTCTTCTCTTGCTTCGAAAAAAAAGATCGTTGGTATGGTGTTGACTCATGGACACGAAGATCATATTGGCGCGTTGCCATTTATTTTGCCTCAAATACCTGTGTCATTTCCGATTTACGCAACGCCATTAACAGCCGCTTTGGCAAATGAAAAACTCGAAGAATTTGGGTTGGAAAAAATAATCCAGCCTGTGCAGTTCGATAATAATAAAGTAGCGCTTGGAGATTTTTCTGCTTCATTCATACGGGTAACACATTCAGTTCCAGATAGTTCGAATATTTTTATTCAAACTCCTGTTGGTAATTTTTATCATGGGAGTGATTTTAAATTTGATTTTACTCCTGCAGACAAAAAACAATCAGAGTTCTCAAAAATTGCAAAAGCAAAAGAGGCTGGCGTTCTTTGCTTAATGTCTGATTGTTTGGGAGCAGAGAGAGCTGGATATTCGCAATCAGAAGAAGCCTTGTCTGAGAACTTCGAAAGAGAGATGCGCAGATGTAAAGGAAAATTTATTATGACAACATATTCTTCAAATATTTCCAGGTTGAATCAGGCAATAAACGTTGGGAAACTGTGTGGAAGAAAGGTGTGCTTTGTTGGAAGGTCATTAATAAAAGCAAAAGAAGTTGCAAAGCGATTAGGATACATGAATATTGCCAATGGGGCAGAGGTAGAAGTTGATCAGATCAGGAATCATAAGGATAGCGAATTATTATTTTTGGTTGCTGGGAGTCAGGGGCAGGAAAATTCTGCAATGAGTAGAATTGCAAATGGAGAACATAAAGAAATAAAAATTTCTTCGTCTGATGCAGTTGTTTTTTCGGCAGATCCAATTCCTGGGAATGAAGTCGCAGTCAATACGCTTATTGATACGTTGGCAAAAACCGGCGCTCGCGTTGTGTACTCTCAAATTTCTGACGATTTTCATGTTTCTGGACATGGCTCATCGCAAGATTTGCTGTTG
>CAZKLH010000022.1:0-11920 GCA_964553595.1 uncultured Gammaproteobacteria bacterium
TTTACGAGGTAGCCAAACCGTTGCCAAAAATAGCAGGTAAGGTAATTGTCATTTTTATTTTTGGGTGGCTTCTTTGGATTAATCTTTCTGGTGTTCCATTTCGGTTTACTCCAAATAAACAAAAAGATCAAGTAAAAGGGATCTCAGATTTTATACTTTCAAAAACAAATGGAGAGCCTTTTAATTTCGCTCTGATTACAAAAGGAAATTCAGATCACGCATATAGGTATTTCTTCACCATAGAAAATCGAGCACCCGTTACTATTGAAGGCTTGGCAAACGATCCAAGTCGAAAAACTGTTACAAGTCAATTGCTTATAGTCTGTGAGGATTTGAGTTGCAGTCCGCTTGGTTACTCGCTTTGGGAAGTTGCAGGGTTTGGTAGAGCGGAAATTGTCGGACAATGGGACCTTGGCGTTGTGAAGGTGTATAAGCTCGATCACTATAAAGGTCCCTCATAAACTATTGACATAATGTCTGAAAATACATAAACTACTACCTGCTTAGTGTAAGTTGTTTATGATTCGTTTTTCTAAAAGAGAAGATTACGCAGTAATGCTTGTGCATGCACTTGCAGAGCAGTATGGCAAACGGCTTGTGCCACTTTCCGAAATTGCAAAAAGATATAAAATCTCTCTGTTGTTTTTACGAAATCTCGCAAATGAGCTTCGTCACAATAATGTTATAAAAGCAACAGAAGGAAAAAATGGAGGGTATTTCTTAGAAAAAGATCCAAAAACTATAAAAATTGGAGATGTTTTGAGCATCTTTACGAATAAGCCAATGTTGCAGTGCTGCGCTTTCGGAAAGGATAAAATAAAATGTCCAAAAGAAAAATTTTGTGAACCAGGACATATTTGGAGACGACTCAACAAAGAATTTCTTGATAAAATATACAATCTTTCATTAATAGAATTTATGAACTACAGAGAATCCGAACAATGGAACATCTATCGCTTGCTATAAAAAATCTTTGTGTTGAAACTTCTGGAAAAGAAATTCTTAAAGGGGTGAATCTTGTTATTGGTCAAGGAGAAGTCCACGCAATTATGGGACCAAATGGTGCTGGAAAAACAACGCTTGTTATGAGCTTGATGGGACATCCTGCATACAAAATAAAAGCTAATTCGCCAGCTGGCAGATCGGAACTGAAAATTGACGATCAGGATATATTGACGAAAACTCCAGACGAGCGGGCAAAGATGGGGCTGTTTATTTCTTTTCAGCAGCCGGTAGAAATTACCGGGGTTTCTTTTTTGGCATTTTTGCGAACTGCTCATAAAGCATTGTACCCGAACCAAAAAATTCCTCTTTCTCAATTTAAGGAAGATGTAAAGAGAGCAATTAATCTTGTAGGGCTTAATGATGATTTTATGAAGCGGTATGTAAATGAGGGGTTTTCTGGGGGAGAAAAAAAACGTGCAGAAATTGCACAACTTTTAGTTCTTAAACCAAAGTTTGCAATTCTCGATGAAATTGATTCTGGTCTTGATGTTGATAGTCTTAAGCTTATTGCAAAAACAATAAGTCGAGTTGTCAAAGAGCAGAACATTGGAATTCTTTTAATCACGCATTACCAACGCATTTTGCATTTTGTTAAACCAACAAAAGTACACATTCTTATGGATGGGGTTATTAAACGATCGGGCGGTATGAGTATTGTTCGATTGGTAGAAAAAGAGGGATATGCAGCAGTTTGATCTTTCCTCATATCAGTTTGGGTTTCACGATAAGGGAAAACCGTTCTTTGCATCAAAAAAAGGACTCTCCGAAAAGATTGTCAGAGAAATTTCCTTTATGAAAAAAGAGCCAGCATGGATGCTGGAAAAACGCTTGGAAGCGCTTAAAATTTTTTATGCAAAAAAATTACCACTTTGGGGGGGAGATCTTACGCGTTTGGATTTTGAAAATATTTTTTATTACGTAAAACCAACCGATAAGCAAGGGAGAACATGGAACGACATTCCCACAGAAATAAAAAATACATTTGAAAAAATAGGAATTCCAGAAGCAGAGAGAAAGTTCTTGTCGGGTGTTGGCGCACAATACGACTCAGAAGTCGTGTACCACAGTGTTTCAAAAATGCTTGAAAAAAAAGGAGTTATTTTTGTAGACACCGATACTGCGTTGCAAAAATATCCAGAAATAGTCAAGCAATATTTTGGCACAATAATTCCTGCAGCTGATAATAAGTTTTCGGCATTAAATACTGCTGTTTGGTCTGGAGGATCATTTATTTACGTGCCAAAAGGCGTTCATGTTGAACTGCCTTTGCAAGCATATTTTCGTATTAATGCAAAAAATATGGGGCAATTTGAACGGACTCTTATTATTGCCGATGAAGGGAGTTATGTTCATTATGTTGAGGGTTGTACTGCACCAATTTTTACAACAGACTCATTGCATTCTGCAGTTGTTGAAATTCTTGTTAAAAAAGGAGCAAGAGTTCGATATACAACTATTCAGAACTGGAGTAAGAATGTCTACAATTTAGTGACAAAACGCATGTTTGTTGAAGAAGAAGGATTTGGTGAATGGATAGATGGAAATTTAGGAAGCCAATTAACAATGAAATATCCATCTGTGTATTTAAAGGGACGAAAAGCAAGAGGAGAAATTTTATCGTTAGCATTTGCAGGTTCTGGGCAGCATCAGGATGCTGGAGGAAAAGCAATTCATTTAGCACCAGAAACAAGCTCGGTAATTACTTCAAAATCGGTCTGCAAAAATGGCGGCAGGACTTCGTATCGAGGACTTTTAAAAGTTACAAAAGGTGCAGAAAAGAGCAAATCAACGGTTCGATGCGATGCTTTAATTCTTGATGAGAAAAGTAGATCCGATACCTATCCAGTAATGCAAATTGACGAAGAAAAAGTAACGATTGGTCACGAAGCGTCGGTATCGCGGATTGGCGAAGAACAATTATTTTATTTTCAAAGTCGAGGTATTCCACAAACGCAAGCCGAAGTAATGATTGTGAATGGTTTTGTTGAGCCGATTGTTAGGGAGTTGCCGATGGAATATGCAATCGAACTCAATCGTCTTATTCAACTTGAGATGACAGGATCTGTTGGATAGAATGCATAATGATGAAAAATATAGACATAGTATTAAAAGCAAATGAAGAAAAAATAATACCGTTTGTTTGGATTAATGGCGAAGAAACAGAAGTTACTGTTAATGCTACGCTCTCTGGAGACGGTGCAACATTAAGGATAATTGGTATTTTTTTAGGAACACAAAATAACTCTATAACGTTTAATACAAATGTTATTCACAAAGCATCTCATACAAAAAGTCTCACGAGCCTTCGGGGAGTTTTTTTAAATCGATCATCATTTAGTAACGATGGTTTGGTAAGTATTTTTAAAGGAGCAAAAAGCACAGACGGATATTTTGCATCAAAAATTCTTTTGTTCGATGACGCAAAAGGAAGAAGTGTTCCGTCTTTAGAAATTGATGAGAATGAAGTAAAAGCAGGGCATGCTTCAACTGTGGGAAGGCCAGACGAAGAGCAATTATTTTATCTTCAGAGTCGTGGGTTATCGGAAAAAGCTGCAGAAAAGCTTATTATTTCCGGATTCTTCGAGCCACTTCTTTTGTCGTTTTCAAGAAAAGAAAAAACGAGTATTACGAAAAAAATTCAGTCGTTGCTATGAAAAACTATAAGAAAGATTTCCCAATCTTTGCTAATAATAAAAATCTTGTCTATCTTGATTCTGCAGCAACAAGCCAAAAACCAAAAGTTGTTCTGGATGCAATTTTGGATTATTACCAAAATTATAATGCAAACGTTCGGAGGGGTTTATATCCAATCGCCGAAAAGGCAACAGAAAAAGTTGAAGAAATAAGAAGGCAAATCGCAAAGTTTATACACGCAAAAGATTCCTCGGAAATTATTTTTGTCAGAAATACTACAGAAGCAATTAATTTAGTAATGAATACGATGGATGATGGAAGTTTTGATGTTGATACAAATATTGTTACAACAATTATGGAGCATCATAGTAATTTTGTTCCATGGCAATTTTTGGCAAACCTACGGCAATCGCCATTTCTTGTTGTAGATATAGATAGTGATGGAATTTTGAATAGAAAAGATTTGGTAAAAAAAACAAAGAATGCAAAATTACTTGCGATAACCTATGTGTCAAATGTTTTGGGAACAATAAATCCAATTAAAGAAATTATTCAAGAGGTAAGAAAAGAAAATAAAAATATTATTATTCTTGTAGACGGCGCACAAGCTGTGCCGCACATGCAAGTAGATATGCAAGATTTGGATTGTGATTTTCTTGCTTTTTCGGGACACAAAATGATGGCAGGAACAGGCATTGGTGTTTTGTATGGGAAAAAAAGATTACTTGCAGGAATGTCACCGTTTTTATTTGGCAGCGACATGATTAAAGAGGTCACAATTGAGAAAACAATATTTGATGAAATCCCTGGAAAATTTGAAGCAGGAACTCCAGACATTGCTGGTATTATTAGTCTTGGTGCAGCAATAGAGTATATAAATAGTATCGGCATTAAAACTATTCAAAATCACGAAAAAGAACTTGTTGTGTATTGCTTATCGCTTCTTTCTAAAATCGACGGAATCACTGTCTATGGTCCCCAAGATATCGATACTAGAGGTGGAGTTATTTCTTTTACTGTAGAAGGAATTCATCCGCACGATATTGCGCAGTTTTTGGGAGACAAAAATATTTGTATTCGTGCTGGTCATCATTGTGCAATGCCGTTACATAAAAGATTAGGCGTTGCCGCAACAGCAAGGGCTGGTTTCTATTTATATAATACTGAAAAAGATGTAGATGAGTTTATAGATAGAGTCAAGAAAGTTAAAAAAATATTTTCTAAATAACTTACTGTGTCGTCTGTTTTTGATTTGAGTTTGTATGTATACTTTTTGTTTTAATTAATTGACTGGAGGAGATAATTGTGCTATTGTCGCTTCTACCATATGAAGATTAAATTTATTAGTACATTGTTTTTTGTCTTCAGTCTTTTTTTAATTGTTTTACCAACTTCTGTGCGAGCAGGTGGCGGACCTTTTACTCAATTATATTTAACCCATAATGAACAAGGAAATGCTTTATCGTTGCAACCAGGAATCAATCCTATGGGAGTAATTATTAGTACTGCGGGTACAGCTGGAAGTGTTCAACAGTTTGTTTTAAAGGGAGTTAATGGACCAGCTTCTTTTGGAAAGCCAATCTATCACACGCTCAATCTGTTTTTTGATACACTCGGGCCAGTTTCTGGGATTGAAGTGAATACGGCTATTGAAATTGTGAATGGAGATGGGAGAAAATATCTTGTATCCTTCACTCCTTTACCACTTGATTCGCAAGTAGGATGGCAGCAATTTTCAACGTCATTAAGTAGATCAGTTGGATTATTACCTGCGACATTACAAAATGCATCTATTAGATTATATGTGTGGAACGTGACGGGGTCTGCTCCAAGTGCGATTGAAACAAATGCTCCTTTTGGATCAAATAGTCCGGTTTCTTCTATTGGTGTACCAGTTACGATTCAGACTTCGAATAATTAAATAGTAGGACTGCATCTTTTCCTTCTGTGAGGTTCTCCATTTTATTTCTTATTCATTCTTGCCATGCCAAGCGCAATAAGAGAAAGAGCCAGGGCAACTTCTGATATAAGTGTAAACGTTTTCACTTTATTTCCTAACTCTCCATTTGTTGTTGATTGCGCTGGAGTACTCGCTGGTCCGGTAAGATCGTTTATGACTTTTGTTGTTGAGTATGGTGGTGGTGCTGAGTCGTCGTCTGGTCCTCTAGAAAGTTTTGGGTCGTGTTCCCATGCGATAACACTTCCGTCTTGATATGTTTGATACGCTTTCCAGTTTAGCGTTGTTTCTTTTGCGGGAACTTGTGCTTGAAAAAGAAAATCGTCTCGTTGATCTGGAGGGATACTTCCTCCTGTCCAATCAATTTCTGTAACTTTTGCATCATCACCCGCGCCATTTCTCTTTATATTAATTGTCCATCCTGCTTTCACGTTGGGCGTTACAGAGGATAAGCCATTTGGAATTAAGAGTTTTACTGCAACAGTTGGATTATCTTTTTCTGCTGGAACGCTCACTGTAAATTCTTGAAATGCTGCAACGCCTACTTGATTTGGATATACGACTACATGAGCAAACGCTGGTAGCGCAAAAACAAATAATCCAACAATGCTTATGCAAGATGCTATTATTTTTTTCATCATTCTTTAGAGTTATTTCTTTTCCAGCAGATCATACCTCCGAAGTTTATAAATTGCAATTGAAGCAATCCAGCTAATAAAAAATGATGCAATAATAAAGTAGCCAAGGTTTTCAAAGTTTAACCGATTTACTAAGTCTATAAACCATCCAGACATTCTTGTTTTTTCGCTAATCAGTTGTAATCCTTCGACACTGCCAATAAAAAGAGCAATTACAACAGAAATAAATGTGATATTCATGTTGTAATAGAGTTTTCGAATGGGTTTTACATATGCCCAACCATATGCGCCAAGCATGAGTATGCCATCGAGGCTATCAATCAATGCCATTCCTGCAGTAAACGCTAAAGGCAACAGGATAATGTCCCAGATTGGCATGCCTTTTGCTCCGCTTATCGCAGAAACACTCAGTAGTCCTACCTCGCTTGCTGTGTCGAATCCAAGCCCAAACAAAAATCCAACCAAATACATATTCCAGCTATTTTGTACCGTTTTTAACACTGGTTTAAAAATACGGGCAAGTAATCCGCGGTTATGTAAATGATCAACTAGGGTAACGTCATCATATGTTCCACCATCTACGACCTTTCTCCACATTTTTACAATATCGATAAACACGACCAGGTTAATAATGCCAATAAGAAGAAGGAAGAAACTTGATATGCCAGTACCAATGAGAGATCCTGTTTCTTTAAATGCTGGAAGATTTTGATTTACAAAAGACGCCGAAAGCGCAACAAGTGCAGAAAGCATAATAACAATTGTTGAATGTCCTAATGAAAAAAATAATCCAACGGCAACAGGTTTTTTGCCATCTTGCATGAGTTTTCTGGTTGTATTATCGATTGCAGCAATGTGATCAGCGTCAACGGCGTGACGTAGTCCAAATCCATACGCAAGTGATGCAAGACCTAAAATAACAGGAGATGTTTTTGATGCAAGCAATATAAAAATCCAAACAAGGAGATTGCTGCCCAAAAGAAAAGCAAAAATTAAAAAAAGTCTCTTTTTAAGATCTGGTGGAGCGTTTCGCAGAATTCGAAAAAGCTTATCAATAATTTTCATAAAAACATTATAGCATGGTATAATTGGACGATGAAAATCAAACTGTTAACGTTGAATATTTGGAGTGGCGGAATGATGTTTGATTCTGTTTTGTCTTTGTTAGAAAGAGAAAGTGCAGATATTGTGACATTGCAAGAGGTGAATAGTGGCGGGTCAGAAAAGATCGAAAGAAGATTTCGTTCTGTTTCTGAATTTGAAAAAATACTTGTGTATCCATATTCCCAGTTTGATCCGGCATTATTTCATTTTGAAGATGGGGAAAAAATTGAACACGGGAATCTTGTTTTATCAAAATTTCCAATTACTTATAAAAGCAATACATTTATCGATGGTAGTTATAGCGAATTTGATTTGAGTAAAAGAACTGATTTTGCAAATGTTCCGCCAATTTTTCAGCATGTCGTTGTTGGCGCAGATGGTAAGATGATAGATGTTTTTAATGTACATGGCATTTGGGGAGAAGACGGAAAAGATAATAAAAGACGCTTGCATATGAGCAAGCTGCTTCTTTCTCAAATACAAGGAAAAGAGAACGTGTTTCTTGCTGGAGATTTTAATGTTGTTCCTGACACAAAGACAATCGGAGATATCGAGAATGAATTAGTAAACGTTTTTAAAAGAGAATTGGTAAGCACATTTAACATGAAACACAAAGATAAAGGTGGGTATGCAACTGCAGTCGTGGACATGATATTTGTAAGTAGGGACATGGAGGTAATTACTCATTACAGTCCGAAAGATGATGTTTCGGATCACTTGCCACTTGTTGTAGAGGTAGAACTTATATAATGTTTCTATGAAAAAAAATAATTATTGCACGCTGTATATTGTTCGGCATGGAGAAACTGTTTGGAATGTGCAAAAACTGTTGCAGGGACAAAAGGATTCACGATTAACAGAAAAAGGTATAGAGCAGGCGCAAGATCTGGCAAAAAAGTTTAAGACTATGTCTTTTGACGCAATTTTTTCTTCTGATTTACTTCGGGCAAAACGGACAGCAGAAATTCTTGCAGTTGAACATAATCTTGCTATTCAGACAAACAAATTATTACGAGAGCGCCATTTTGGAAGATTAGAAGGGACAAAAATAAGCGATCTTGACAATGGAAGCGATAAGCTTTTTGAAAAGTTCCAAACATTAAGCTCTAAAGAGAGATCTCGTTTTCGATTTGCCAACGAAGAAAATGATGAAGAAATCGTAAGTCGGTTTATTACGTTTTTGCGAGAAGTTTCTGTAACTCATGCAGGAAAAAGAATACTTGTCGTGAGTCATGGTGGGATTATGCGCGTGTTTCTTATTCATGTTGGATTTGCAACATACGAGCAGTTGCCTCATGGTGCAATAGATAACACTGCATATATAAAACTTGAATCGGATGGCGTTGATTTTTTTGTTCGGGAAACAGTTGGTATTCACAAAAAAGAAGTATGATAGACACACTTTACAGAGAGGAAATTATTGAGTTGTATAAAAGTCCATCGAATTTTGGGAAATTGTCTTCCTATTCGACTTCTTCGAAACAGTTAAATCCTTTTTGCGGTGATGAAATAGAATTGTTTGTTAAGTTTCATGATAGCAGTGTTTCTGAAATTTCTTTTATTGGATCAGGGTGCGCAATAAGCATTGCAAGTTGTTCGTTACTTACCGATTTTGCAAAGAAAAAAACAAAAAACCAGTTGACAAAGTTTTCGCAAGAGGATATGCTGTCGTTGTTAGGTATTGAAGTCTCGCAGACGCGAAAAAAGTGCGCATTACTTGGATTAGCGGTTTTGCAAGATTGTTTGAATCATGCCTAAGGAATCAGATTTTCAAATCCTGAATTTTAAGTTCTCGATAATTCTAAAAATAGAGAGAAATTATTTAGAAGTTAGAAATTAGGATTTTTGTTTATGCCATTAAAAGTAAAAGTAGATAGAGAAATGTGTATCGGTGCAGCAAGTTGTATTGCTGTGGCACCGAAGACATTTGAATTGGATGCAGAAGGAAAAGCAGTCATTAAGAAAAAAGACGGAACAATGACTTCGGATTTTGTTAATTATCAAGATATTGATGACGAACAAGTCAATATCGAGAATGCAGCAAAGTCATGCCCAGTGAATGCGATTGTTATTGTCGAGGTTGACGATAAAGGAAATGAAGTTCGACAAGTCTGGCCAGCATAACCTGGAATTTCTTCAGGATTTTATAAAAAACTTCAGAGTTCAACAATGCCTCGTGTGTAAATCTCCTATGGGCGATATGCCAGGATCAAGAGACGCTGTTTGTAAAAACTGTGGTTATAAAGACCCGTGCTGTGAGTAGTTTTCTTTGAAAATCTCTTGTATTTGTTGGGTTTGCCTGCTAGGATAGAATGAGCAAATTATGGTAGATATTCAATGGTGTATTGGTGGAGAAGCAGGATATGGCATCATGACGATCGGCGCCATGATGGCAAAAATTTTTACCCGGTTGGGTCTTTCGGTTTTTGATTATGTTGAATATCCATCTTTAATCCGTGGTGGTCATAACGCATATTATGTTCGAGCATCAGACGTAACACTTTTTTCCCAGAAACAACCAATCGATGTGCTGGTCGCGTTGAATAGAGAAACGATAGATAAGCATAAAAGCGAATTATCTCCTAATGCCGCAGTTATCTATGACCCAAATGTTACAAAAATTCAAGAAGGTGAATTACCCAGTACAGTACTTCCTGTTCCAGTTCCTTTGTTAGAGCTTACAAAGCAAGTTGGCGCAGACAGGCTTATGATCAACACTGTTTCTGTTGGCGCGTCGCTTGCGCTTTTTTACAATGATTTTTCGGTTTTACAGGGAATCTTGCAAGATGCATTTGGTAAAAAAGGTGAAAAAGTAGTTTCTGAAAATGTGAATACATCGAAAGCTGGGTTTGATTTTGTCTTGCAAAATAACAAAACTCCATTTACAAAAACTGTACAAAAAAGCGAGCAAAAAAATCTTCTGATTGGTGGAGCAGAAGCTGTCGCGTTTGGAGCGATAAATGCTGGGGTAAAATTTGCTGCGATTTATCCTATGACTCCAATAAATACTGTGTTAACAACACTTTCTGCAAATGCTCTTACCTATAATATTGTTGTAAAAGAACCAGAAGATGAAATTGCTGGTATTAATATGGCAATTGGCGCTTCTTTTGCCGGTGTTCGAAGTATTGCAGCAACAAGCGGCGGTGGATTTTCTTTAATGACCGAAGCATTAGGTCTTGCTGCACAAACAGAAACACCACTTGTTATTATTGAGGGAATGCGACCAGGGCCAGCAACAGGAATGCCAACATGGACAGATCAGGGAGACGTTCGATTCGTCATGCATGCTGCTCAAGGAGATTTTCCAAGAATAATTCTTGTCCCCGGTGATGTGCTTGAAGCGTTTTCTTATACGATGCAGGCATTTAATCTTGCCGAGAAATATCAGTTGCTTGTGATTGTTTTGGTAGATAAATATTTAATGGAAGGGCACGCGACTGCTTTGCATTCAGAGTTTGCTGCAAGAAGCTCGCAGTATAAAATAGAACGCGGAAAGATAATGACAGACGATCAAGTTGCTGCGACAACCGATTACAAACGATATGCATTGACAGATGATGGGATTTCGCCAAGAAGTTTTCCTGGGCAAAAAGGCGGGATTGCACTTACCGGATCTGATGAGCACGACGAGCAGGGACTTTACAATGAAGAATCGGATATAAGAATAAAAATGATGGATAAGCGATTTAAAAAATTAGAAATGGCAACTCCTGAAATTCATTCATTCGACATGTATGGTCCAGAAGATGCACCGTTAACTATTGTTGCGTTTGGGTCGACAAAACTACCAGTATTAGAAGCAATGAAATGGTTGCAAGATCAACAAATTTCTGTGAATTTCTTAAAGGTTTCATCAATGCTTCCATTCCCATCTGATATTGTTGCAAAAACAATACAAAATGCAAAAAAAACGTTGGTAATAGAAGGAAACAGATCGGGACAATTTGAAGGAATCATAAAAGAGCACACTGGCTTATCGGTTTCTGACAGATTACGAAAGTATAATGGCCGCCCATTTTATCCAGAAGAAATTGTTGCGAAAGTAAAACAAATCTTACAGTAATGACAGAATTAAAAGATTTAGAAATTACCTACGATAAACCAAATTGGTGCCCTGGATGCGGAGATTTTGGCGTGTGGGTGTCGTTAAAAAATGCCATCGTTGCTTTAAATCTTAATCCATGGGAGGTTGTTTTGATTTCTGGAATTGGATGCTCAAGCAAGTTGCCTTATTGGGTCAAAACCTATGGATTCAACGGGCTCCATGGAAGACCAATGCCTGTTGCCGAAGGAATTCGTTTGGCAAATAGTGGATTAACAGTTATTGTGATTGGTGGGGATGGAGATCAGTATGCCGAAGGGACAAATCATCTCATTCATGCCGCACGAAGAAATGTTAACCTTACTCTCTTGGTTCACGATAATCAAATCTATGGATTAACAACCGGACAATATTCACCAACAACCGATATTGGAGAAAAAAACAAAGCAACGCCAGTCCCAACCGTTGAGGCGCCATTAAATCCTTTGTCTCTTGCATTATCGGCAGGTGCAACATTTGTTGCAAGAGGATTTGCTG
>CAZKLH010000023.1:0-11763 GCA_964553595.1 uncultured Gammaproteobacteria bacterium
GTAAAGGACTAATTGTCTTTCGTTCTTCTACTTGATAAAAATATAAAGTGTTTTTTGTTTGCAAAACAATAATGTTGTTGTCTTCCAATAATGGAAGAGAGGCAAATAACCCCTCACGTGCATGAGCAAATACAATTGTGATTCCAGGATTTCCAGGATACGCAGAATCCTGCCCATAGAATGCTGCTTTATCATCTGTCATGATCCACTCATCGTCTTGCAAAGGAGCAACTTCTATAGGCAAGACCAATTGCAACGAAGGAATTTCTACAAATGCTGGTGTCTCATGAGGACGCACAATATTTACCGATGATGCAAACGATGCAAAATGCAGGCTTTTATTGGCTATAAAGATGTAGCCAATGATAATAAAAAGAAGGAATCGAAAACGTGCCATAGAATTATTGTTGCAACAATGAAAATCGTGCCCGGTTTTGAATATGAACAGATTTTTTGTAAATAAGACTGGCCACTTCTTTTGGTGTCTTCCCAGTTTTATCCTGCACGTACGAAAGCATGCCAAACCCTTCGTAACCAGGCTGACATTCAGAGACACGCTCAACAATTTTTTTTACGGCAAAAGCTGCTGTTCGTTCGATTCTATCTCGGATGTGGAAATTTTTATTATTTACCGGATGGATTATTTTTGGATGGTCGTGATAAAACAAAAGAGTATATGGATTAATACCTAAGCCCCCAATTTTTGAATTTAAAAAACGCCAGTCGTTGGAGACGTGCGGTATGCCCGCTAACTCATGCGTTAAAATAACACCGATGCACCCTTCGAATGCAATCGATAAAGATTTTAAAACTGGTTTTATATGTGCAGGGATTTTATACATGTGATCTGGCGTATCAATGATATTGGTTTCTTTGATTTTGAAAAGTGATACAAGCTCGGAAATAAGCGTTTTTGCATGCGAAGGGGAAGAGGCAACAAGAGTAACAGTTCTATCGGAATTTTCCTGCCAAACGTAGCCTGGAGTAAGGTATTCTTGTAAATCATGTTTTATCGCTTCCATAAAATGGTGGTATATAGTAATTCTTGTACTGGTTAATTGCCAATACCCCCAGGGAAGCGTTGAAAATCTTTGCATGTGTATTACTATTTGCAGGCAGAGGAAAATAGATTATATGCACTACAGATTGATCTGTCAATCCGTTACTCATGAGGTTTATAAATAAAATTATTTTTTCAAAGGTAGCGTAATGGTAAAAATAGAACCATTCCCTTCTTCTGAATTTACCAACACGTCTCCTTTGTGCGCTTCTATAATTAATCTCGTAATATACAAACTCAGCCCTATTCCTGGATGTTTAAAATTTAATACCTCATTCATACTTCCTTTACTAAAGGATGAAAACAGTCTTGTCAAATTTTCTTGTTTAATACCTATTCCCGTATCAGAAATCTTTATTATAACCTTATTGTTTTCAACGTGAGAAGAAATTTCCACTTTCCCTCTCGGCTTGTTATATTCAATGGCATTCTTCACTATATTGCTTATGGCTGTGTTCAGCTTTTCAGAATCAAAAGGAAAAATTGGAATGACGTCAGGGTTTTTAAATTCCAGGGATACATTGTGTGCTATCGCTATTTGCCGATATTCGTCAGCGACATTCTTTAGCAGTTGATTAAGATCAGCAGGTTGCAAAGTCACTTTCGTCTGCCCTTTGTCAATAGAGGAAATCATCAAAAGATTATCAATAATTACCTCAAGGCCATGAATTGTTTCATCGATGCTCATGATGTTTGCAGTCTGTGCAGTTTGCGTCGAAGTATTTTTTAGAGTCGAAACAAATCCTTCGATGACTGTGAGAGGTGTTCTTAGGTAGTGAGATGTCAGAGAGATAAATTGATTTTTTAAATCATCAATCTCTTCCAATCTTTTTTTGGCTTCGAATTGGACTGATAATTCATTTCCGATATTTCGTTCAATAACAACTATGAGAAGATATGAGCCAACGTAATAGAAAAAATCCTGGAATAATGTTGAATAAGGATTATAAAAAATACAAAAGACAAGTACACCGACAAAATTTAACAGTGTAAACGTCGCAAGAATTAATGTAGACGCTGTCCCAAGCTCAAAAACAGCAAATAAAAGTAACATATATGGAGCGAATTGCACTATGCCGAGAAATCCGCCAGTGACAGCCATAAAAACAGAAACAGCGAGTTGTGATTGTAGATTAAATAGCAAAAATCGTATCCATGGATTTGGTTTGTTCAGTGTTAAAAAATAGTAAGGCATGGTCAAAACAAAAAGAGTCGGAACTGCAATTATTGCCAGTCTGTGGGGATTGTCGGGCGGTAAAATAATGGTGTAAACAACTGCCATTGAAGCACCAACAGCAAATAAAATCAAATGAGGCTTAAATAGCTTTCTTGTTTTTTCCTCATCCCACAAAAAATCCAGCTTCATACTATTATTATGTCACGAAGCGAACAATTTGTATTGATGATTTTTCTCTAAGGATGAGAAAAACGTAAATTGCAGAGGAAGCAAACGAAAGAGTGATAATCATACAATAAAACGCTGGAGCAATATTTACTGTTTTATTGCCCAACTGCCGACGGAGTTGCATTTTGACCACCTCTTCCAAACATCGGGTTTATCTGAATAAATTGAGCGTTTACGCTTCCATCCGAATTGCTTGTGCCCATCGCTGCAACCCGAATTCCATTGACCAAATCTGTTTTTGATCCAGAATCCATCTTGCTGATTGCTGTCGTATTTGAAATATTAATAATTTTGCTACTGCCATCTGGCAACTTAATAGTAATGCTATTTGCATCTTCGCTCACTATTTCTCCAACTGTTGCTCTTTGACCAAATCTTCCCTGACCTCGTGCACTAGCTCCACGACCACCAGTTGTGCTAATATTCGCGTTTGCCACTGATTGCGACTGATTATATTTTATTCCACCAAAGAATGCGCCAGCCCCCACTACAAGAGCAATGAGAATTGTAATAATCCACTGAGACTTCATATGTTTTCACCTCCTTCAAATTTTACTCAAATTTCATTTGAGATACTTGTCAAAAAATGCAACCGAACGAGACATCGCCAACAGAAAACTTTGTGAGATATTGTGATCGCTGCCAGGATATGTATACAACTCCACTGTTTTTCCTAAACCTTTTAACTTTTCTTTTAAAGATATAGAAAAATCTAATGGAACTTCCTCATCTGATTCTCCATGATCAAGCTGAATAGGAGCTGAAATATCTGATAAAAAATATGTTGGATCGATAGAATTCCAAAAAGCAGGATTTTCTTGAGGCGTTTTATATTGCTTGAGTAATGTATCCTTGTAATTATTTCGAAGAGCAAGTTCTGATGGAGGTGGTTGATATGAAACTCTTCGCTGCCAATTATAAAGCAGATCTTGGTACGACCCAACAACTCCACCCCAAATAACGGCAGCCTTTATATCTTTTGTATCAACCACAAGCGATCGAAGTGTTATATTTCCTCCCATAGAATGCCCCCACATGCCAATATGTGCCACATCCACGTCTTTATATTTCTTAATCGTTGCCAATGCATTTAATACATCGACTGTGTAAGCAGAGGAGTAATACGCACCTTCTGGTTTTCCTTCCGAACTCCCATTTCCCCTATAGTCTGATTTAAAAACAATATACCCATCTCTTGCAAATGCATCCACATATGCAACATAGCGCTCTGTTGTTCTGTATGTTGCTGGCGGAATGAATCCATGATTAAAAATAATCACTGGCCATCCATTTTTTGGCTTTGCTCCTTGCGGAATAGTAAGGAGTCCATAGATTTTTAATCCATCAGATTTATAAGAAGCGATGTATTGGTTATAATTCGATCCAGCTGCTAATGTTTGTTCGATCACAAGATTGCTTCCTGGATATGATCTTTCTCGCATTGCAACGATTTGCAGTGGGTTCAATGTTGCAGAGGAAGTGGGAGTTGGCGTAGTTTTTGCAACAAAATTATTTTGTGATGCTAATTTCCCATGAAGAAAAAAATAGAGAACACAAATACTTACTCCAATACCAATTCCTACAATATATATCGTCTTCATACCTATTCATACCGAAGAGCTTCTATTGGCTGTAAATTTGACGCTCTGGATGCCGGATACCATCCAAATAATATACCAATTCCAGCAGAAACTACAAATGCAAGCAAAACTGAAGAAGGGGAGACAACAAATAACGATGATGTTGCTTGTGAATAAATATAAGAAAGTGCAACTCCTAAAATAATTCCAATAAACCCTCCTACAAATGTTAGAATAATTGATTCTATTAAAAATTGCGTAGTAATAATTCTTTTTTTTGCACCCAATGCTTTACGAAGTCCAATTTCGCGAGTTCTTTCATTTACTGTTACAAGCATAATATTCATAATGCCAATACCACCAACTAAAAGAGAGATTGCAGCAATACCCGAAAGCAGTGTCGTAAATGTTCCTGTTGTTTGCGTTGCTGTACTTAATATGTCGGATTGAGAAAGAATACTAAAGTCAGCCTTTGTTGGATCCGACAGTTTATGACGGGCCAAAAGCAGATAGCCGACTTCGTTTTGCGCACTTGTCATAACATCTGCTGATTTCGCCGACAAAGAAATGCCGCTTAAATACGTTACGCCAAATAATTGCAACTGAGCTGTTGTTAATGGAACATAAACTGCATCATCTCTGTTGGCAAACCCTGTGCCACCTTTTGAAACAGTAACCCCAACGACACGAAACGAGATACTATTAATTCGTATCAATTTCCCAAGAGGATCAGATCCATCCGGAAATAAATCAGAAACAACTTGCGGCCCTAAAACTGCAACTTTTCCTAAACTATTTACGTCAGACTCGCTAATAAACGATCCAGAATCCATACTAATATTATTCACAGACATATATGTATTAGTAACGCCAATAACTTGCGGATTGGTGTTATTTGCTCCACTGGCAACTTGCGCTCTTCTGCTAAATTGAGGGGCAACCGTTGCAACATCGGGAACTTCTGTAGACGCACTAATTGCTTTTGCATCGGCATAGGTTAGAGTTGTTCCTCCTCCAGCTGCACCCCGAATAATGCCAGCGGATTGCGCTCCTGGAATTACTGTGAGCAAATTCGATCCGAGCGCTTCAATTTGTGACTGAATTGAGGCTTGCGTTGCTTGTCCCAAAGACACAAGCGTAATAACGCTCCCAATACCAATAACAATCCCCAAAACAGCAAGTCCTGTTCGAAGTTTATTTAACGTGAGTGTTCCCAAGCTTTCTTTAATTAATTCTACAAATTCATCCATATTATCTATCAACCTCCAAAGGTTTTTTTGTCAAACGAACCTGAGTGTTCTTTTTATCACCAACAATTTTCCCATCTTTTACATGAATAATTCTTTTTGCATGAGCGGCAATATCTGGCTCGTGTGTAATCATAACAATAGTATGTCCCTGATCATTGACCTCCTGAAAAATTCCCATAATTTCATCAGCTTGTGCCGATGCAATATTGCCAGTTGGTTCATCTGCCAAAAGGATTGCTGGATTTAATACTAAGGCACGCGCTATTGCAACGCGTTGTTGTTGTCCTCCAGAAATTTGATTCGATGTGTGATTTAATCTATGTCCTAATCCAACCATTTCGAGATATTTTTTTGCAGTTTCGATTCTTTCTGCGATTGGAACACCAGCATAACGCATGGGAAGCATAACATTTTGCAACACGGTGGTTCTCGGAAGAAGATTAAACGCTTGAAAGATAAATCCTATTTTTCTATTTCGGATATCTGCTAACTCGTCATCCGAAAGTTTTTCGACGTTTTCTGAGTCAAGAATATATGTTCCAGAGGTTGGCGTGTCTAAAGCGCCAAGAATATGCATAAGCGTTGATTTTCCCGATCCCGATGGCCCCATAATGGCAACAAATTCTCCTTTTTGAATACTGAAAGAAACATCATCCACTGCAATCGTTTCCATTGCTTCAGTCTTGTAAACTTTTGATATGTGAGAAACTTGAATTGCCTCATTCTTTTTCACCAAATTATCCTCCCCTGGCTCCGCCAGCAGCACGTCCTCCACCGCCGCCACCAAAGCCTCCTCCACCACCAAATCCTCGTAAACCTCCACCAAATGGAGAAGCTCCAGTGGCGGTCGAAGAGCTTGCGGCTTGACTACCTGCTGCAACACCAGTAACAACCATATCTCCTTCCGAAAGTCCCGAAAGTATCTCTGTGTCAGCGTCAGAAACTAACCCCGTTTCGACAGGAGTTACAGCAACTTTTCCATTTTTTAAAACCCGAACAGTCGCCCCATCACTTCCATTCTGAATTGCAGACGAAGGAACACTTAACACATTATCTTTTCTTGCAGTTTGTATAACAACTGCGGCAGACATTCCTGGTTTTATCGTATCAGGTGGTGATACGAAAGTAACAAAAACATTATAGGTAACAACCCCAGAGCTAATTGTTCCAACACTATCTACCATATCTACTGTGCCAACATAGGTTAATGTTGGAAATGCATTGAGGGTAATTGTCGCCTTTTGCCCACTGTGAATATTTGGCACATCAACTTCACTTGCCTGCACTTTTACATAGGGTCTAGAAAAATTACCAATGCTAAGAATTGGAGCGTTGGAGCTTGAACTAGAATTACTTAAATTGGTCGACAAATTACCACCGCTTGCAGTTACCTGATCACCAATTTTTACAGCAATATTTGCTACTGTGCCATCGGTTGGCGCTGAGACTGTTGAATCTTGCGTTGCTTGATATGACAGCGATGCACTATTAAGCGATGCTTGCGTTTGCGAAATAACACCTTGCTGATTTTTATAATCTGCCTCTGCTTTTAACCAATCATCCTGTGCTGTTGTAAATTCTGGAAGCGTTCTATTTGAAATATTTGGAGAGCCGTCAGAATTTTGATAGGTAGAATTTTCGGACAAGTCTGTATATTTTTTCCAATCAGCAAACATTGCCGATTGCAGACTATACAAACTTGCAGTTGCACTATTAACGCTATTTGATGCCTGTAAGTAGCTCGCATATGCCGATGCTTTCTCTTGATCCGTTGCAATACTTTTTACGCTAAATAATTTTTGCCCGGCAGTAACGGTGTCGCCATCTGCAACGTACACATCGGTAATAACACCTGTTGTTGGAGAACCAATACCGGCTTGGCTAATCGATGCAACATTACCATTTTCTGTAACCGAAGAAATAAGCGTTCCTTTTGTAACCGAAACTGTTTGATATTGCACCTGTCGTTTGCCAATTCCCAACGCCTTTGGAGCAAAATAGATGATTGCAACAAGAATCAGTAAAACAATAATCTTTTTAAATAACGAGGCATTTACAAACCATTTTTTAATAGAGGAGGCTCTTGTCGTAACTTTTTTTATCCGATCCATATACTTATAAAAACATTCCAAACACTTTGCGAGTATAATTCTTTTTGAGTATATTCGCTATATCTTAAAACAAGCTGAAGCGAATATTATTTTTTCATTTTAATAATTGGCAGCTGCACTATAAACGTTGTGCCTTTTTGTTGTTTACTTTCTACAGAGATTGTTCCTTTGTGTACCTCGACAATTTTTTTTGCTATCGATAATCCAAGTCCATACCCGCTTGCATCGGTTTTTGATCGAGACTTATCTGTACGATAAAATCTATCAAATATATGCTGTAAATCTTCTTTTGCAATGCCTACTCCCTGATCGATAATAAGAATCGAAACATTATGATCTTGAACATCGGATTGTACTTTTATTACCGTATTTTTTGGACTATATTTTATTGCATTATCCAAAAAAATAACAAACAACTCAATTAATCGATTTTTGTCACCGGTTACTACGCAATCTTTTATTTTGTTTTCGATACTAATATGTTTTTTGTTTGACATCGACGAAACCTTTTTTATGGCACTATTGATAATTGCAAGAAGAGAAATTTCTTCTTTATTTCCATCACCGTTTATCGATTCAAACTGAGACAGTTTTATTAAATTATCAGAAAGTAGCTGTAATGATTGCACTTCTTCAAGATTGCTTTTTATGAGCTTTCGAAATTCTTCTTCAGAGATTTTTTCTTGCAACAAGCTCGCTTCCATTTCGCTTCGTAAAGCTGTAAGAGGAGTCCGCAGTTCATGCGAAGAATCAGTAATAAACCTATTTTGTTCATCAACCATTGTTTTAATTGGATCAAGTGTGCGACCTGCCAAAAAATAACCACCTGCACCCGAAAAAATAAAAATTACCATATTAATAATAATGAGCACAAACAACACATGCTGTTCTGATTCTTCCAAATCTTGCACCGTTACCACAGAATGAAAGTCTGGCGGGAGGAGGGGAGTTTTATCTAAAGATCCTTGTTGCCTTCTCTCAATGTGATGAATTACCCGCTGAATTTCTTCTGTTGAACTTTTGTAAAAAGCAACACTAAAAAAAATGCTCACAATCATAATAATGAGCAAGTACCATGCTGTTAATTGAACCCTTGCAGATTTAAATACTGTCATTTTTCAATTCCTAACTTATACCCAAAACCTCGAACTGTATGAATTAAACGAGAGCCACTTGCTGGTGTATCAATTTTATCTCGCAAATGCTTTATATATACCTCAACGGTATTTGGTAATACATCTGCATCATAATTCCACACATGTGCAATAATTTGTTCTTTAGTAATAATGGTATTTTGATGCCGCATTAAATACTCGAGTAACATAAATTCTTTTGTAGATAATTGAATCAGCATATCATTCCGTTTTACCTCGAACGCTTTTGCATCAAGAGTTAACGTATCAATTTGCAATATGGATCTTGATATCTTTTTGGGGCGCCTGACAAGGGCTCTCACTCTGGCAAAAAGTTCGGTAAACGCAAATGGTTTTACTAAATAATCATCTGCGCCACTATCCAACCCCTCAATTTTATCTTTTGTTTGTCCTTTTGCGGTAAGCATCAAAACTGGCGTATGATTTCCTTCACTGCGCAATTTTTTACAAATTTCAATCCCGTCTAAACCTGGAAGTAATCTATCTAAAATAATCAGATCGTATTCTTCACCAATGCTCAAATCCAAACCGCTGGGTCCATCGTAAGCCACATCAACCACATACTTTTCGTGCTCCAGTCCTTTTTTAATGGAATTTGCTATTTTATGTTCGTCTTCTACAACAAGAATTCTCATTTCGTAAGTATTATACCGTTAGTTTTCTGAAAAGTAACTGAAAAGAAAATTGAGGTTCAAAAACCTGACAATGAGAAGAAAGCTTTAATTCCTGGCTAGTTTATAGTAAACTATCACAATAAAGGGCCGATAGCTCAATTGGCAGAGCAATTCCCTCTTAAGGAATAGGTTCAGGGTTCGACTCCCTGTCGGCTCACAAAACTAAACGTTTAGTTTAGGAAAGTTATGAATGAATTTATAAACTTCATCAGTATATTAGTTTTAAGAGGTGTATTAACAACTTTTTTTAACCACAAACTTCAAGAATCCACATAAAAGTCTCTGAACAAATTTTATGAGGATTCTTTGTTGGATGGGAAGATTTGATAAATAAATTTAATATGAAGACTATAGTTATTTCATATTCATTAAGCGGTAATAACGAAGCTCTCGCTACTAGTATCGCTTCAAAATTTGCAGCAGAGCATATCAAGATCACCGAATCCAAAACTCGAACCATAATGACAATTATCCTGGACATATTATTGAATAGAACTCCACAGGTAAACCCGACAGCGGATAAAATAGCAGATAAGGTTCAGGGCAATCTGGTCCTTTTTGTGGGACCGGTTTGGCTGGGGCAAGTCGCGACACCACTTCGGGCATATTTTAAATACCTTAAAGATACACTTGGCCAATATGCCTTTATCTCGATAAGCGGAGGAGCCCTTGGTCCAAATAAGAAGCTTGCTGGAGAATTGAAAAAAAGGGTAGGAAAAGAGCCAGTAACAGTTATCAATCTTTATATTGCCGACTTGTTGCCATCTAATCCAAAACCTACCACGAAAGATACACAAGCATACCACTTAAATAAAAATGATGTAGAGCGCTTAACCAACGCAATAACGAAAACTTTGCAGGAGAAGTTGACTCACCAACCTCAGCTTGGTAAATAACAAGCTAAACTGGCTCTCAAGCTTTGGGAAAGAGCGGCATTTTGAAGTATAATCAAGAAATCTCTATAGTGATGATGAATAGCGTTAAGATTGATTCTTCATGGAAAAATGCTTTAGAACCAGAATTTCTCAAACCATATTGGGAAGTGTTAACGAGCAATGTTCGAGAACAATATAAAACAAAAAAAGTATATCCAGCGGCTTCAAATATCTTTCGGGCTTTTAATCTTTGTCCAATAGATAAAGTAAAAGTTGTAATCGTTGGACAAGATCCCTATCATGGCGCAGGTCAAGCAAACGGACTGTCTTTTTCGGTTACCGATCCAACACCGTTTCCTCCATCACTGAAGAATATATTTCAAGAAATACACAACGATTTGGGAATTACCACCATTCCCTCCGGAGATCTTTCTCGCTGGGCAACCCAAGGCGTTCTTATGCTCAACAGTGTTTTAACAGTGCTTGCCAATAACCCTGCGTCTCATGCTGGAATTGGTTGGGAACAATTTACCGATGCAATTATTCAGACACTCAACGCCAAGCGTACTCATATCGTATATTTATTATGGGGAAAATATGCTCAAAGCAAAGGTGTAGTAATCAATAGAGATAATAATCTTGTATTAACATCGGGGCATCCCTCTCCTTATTCTGTATCGATGTTTTATGGCAAGCATCATTTTAGTCAGTGTAATGAGTACCTTTCAGAAAATGGAATAAAACCAATTGACTGGCGCTAACAGAATAAAACTTCAGTTTAACAATTGCGAGATAAAAGAAAGTATGCTATATATTGCAATATGACTGTACGCTTTGAAGCAAAAGACAGCGGATATCCTGGTCCAAGAAATCTAGTAGATGGAACCACCGTCAGTCGAGCAACTATTCGCATCGACTCGCTACCGGAAAAAACACCTACTAAAGGCTTCCAAACAGATCGTGTTATGAATGGACATGGAATAGTTTGTGATGTATTCGTTAAACCTCACCTCATTCAGGTAAGGGAACATTTAGCGCCAAATATGCCAATTCTAAAGCCTCTGGCTGAATTTACCCTACGTAATGTTCATCTTAAAGAAGGACTAAAAGTAATTTTTCCTCATAACGGGGTAGACTATGAAGGTCAAATTTTCCCACCCGAAGAGGTCAAATAACTGTTAGGGGTGTTTGTTGCCTTTTATTTTTTCCGTTCAAAAAGAATCATCGCATCGGCTCTTGCTAAAATATCCATTCCTTCTCTCGTCGTCACCATTTGATCCTCTAGCTTACCTACTCTATGAGCAAGATTGCTAAGATTTGTGACATTGCTCTGGATATTCCCTACTCGTTGTTCAAGAGCATCAACTCTCTCACCTACTGCATGAGCCGCCTCTACTCCAGCTGCCACCGCTCCTATTCCACCGACTGCTACTCCAGCTGCTGGCAACACCCAACTAGGAAATACACTTCTAAGCATTTCACGACGAGGAATTCTTCGATCTGTTTCTCCCATAAGTTTCGAGTATATCACAGGTTTAAAAAAACTGCAGCGCCACTTAGCACTATATATTTGTAAAACACCTATTTACTAAATATGGTATAGTTACTGCATGGGGATACTTATTAACTGGTTGCTCAGCGCACTAGCAATTTT
>CAZKLH010000024.1:0-11666 GCA_964553595.1 uncultured Gammaproteobacteria bacterium
TTCGGATCACTTATTACACTTGTATCGTTTGGTAAGTTTTCTGTGCTTCTTACCGGCGACAGCCAATCGGGAGAGCTTTTTTTCAGTCTTTCTCCAAATCAGAAAATAAATGTGCTGCAAGTTCCTCATCATGGCTCAGCAACTGGGTTAACAAAAGACATACTCGATGTCGCAGATCCATCGCTTGCGGTTATTTCTGTTGGAGCAAAAAATCGCTACGGTCATCCGAAGCCAGAGACTCTCAAATTATTGCAAGAAGAAGGTATTGTTGTTTTGCGCACTGATCAAAATGGGGAAGTAGAGATTATTTCAGATGGGAAAACTTTTTCTGTAAAGAAATCTGTGTCAAATGACAATTAGGCTGTTAGCGGCAAAGTAATAGTTGCGGTTGTTCCCTGATTTTCTTGTGAGGTGAGAGCAATAGTGCCACCGTGGCCTTCGATAATTCCTTTTACCAAATATAAACCAAATGACTCTTCTTTTTTTCCTCTGTCTTCGTTTTTAGCAAATGGTTTTGCAAAAATTGTTTGCAATTCTTCTTGTGGCATTCCTTTTCCGTTGTCTGATATCATAATAGCAATTTTATTGCCTATGACGTTTGCTGTAATTTTTATTTCTCCTGCTTCCTGACTTGCCTTGAGGCTGTTGGTTAAAAGACTCTCGATTGCCTCAGCAATTCGTTGTTTGTCGGAGGAGATGTTTGGGAGGTCGTTAATTTCTGCGGTGAGCTTTACTCGTTTTCGCAGTGCCTTTTCGGAGAAATTGTGCACACACTCATCAAGGATTTTTTTGAGATCCTCGTTAGATTTTTGCAGAATCAGTTTTCCTGATGCCAAATCAAGTGCATCAACAACATAGAGTAAGCGATTTAATGCTTCGGCTGATTGATCTCGAATAATGTAGAGGAGCTTTGTTAGGTCTTCTTTGGGGAGTGTTTGGATGTCTGATGACTGAATAACCTCGGAAGCTCCTCGGATCGCTGTTAAGGGTGATCTAAGCCTGTGAGCAATGGTGTGAATAAAGTCGTTCTCTTTGCCAATAAGTGTATCGTTTTGATCTTGAGCAGTATTTTGATTTTGTTGATCGACTGGATCTTGGGGTATGCTACTTGTCATAAAACTCAGATAACCTTTGTTAATTTGCTTTTGTCGTAGAGGCAGACTCTTTTAATATTGTCTTTGTTTTATTGACAAGATCGACGGTTTCTATTTGGTATTTGAGAATGTAATCGACCGCGCCTCGATTCATTGCTTCTTGAACCAGCTCGTTTTGACCAAAGTTAGAAAGCATGGCAACGGGAATTGTTTTTGTTTGTGGTTCTTCTTTGAGCAATTTGAGAATGTCGTTTCCGGTGATGTCTGGGAGAATTTGGTCAAGAAAAATAACATCTGGCTTTTCTGTTTTTGCTTTTTCCAGACCGGATTTTCCTTCAAATGCGGTGACAACCTGAAAACCTTCGTTTTTTAATGCTGTTTCAAAAACAGTCAGTAATTCTGTGTCGTCATCAACTAAAAGAAGTTTTGCCATAATTTTGGGGAATGTATCCAAATAGTTACCTACACTCTATTTAAAAGTAGCAGGTGGGTAAGTTGTTGTCAAGACAGAAATCTCATGTTAGACTACAAAAGTTATGGAAGTAAAAGCAGTAATTCAAAAAGAGATCGAAGTAATCGTGTCTGAATTAACTGGTCAGTCTATTCAAGTTCAGCTCCAGAAACCAGCGGATCAGAGTCATGGTGACTATACAACCAATATTGCCATGCAAGTGTTTTCTGTTGCGAAAAAAACAGATCAAAAGCTCTCCAGTCCAATTATTCTGGCAGGGAAGATTAAGGAGAAATTTGATTCATTGCTTAGCATAAAAGAATACTCTGATATAGATAAAGTAGAAGTGGTACATCCTGGATTTGTTAATTTTTTTCTTTCAAAAGCCTTTCTTTTGGAGAAGTTGCGAACAGTTTCTGGTGCAGAATTTGGCAAATCAAAAAGACTTCTGGGCAAAAAAATTATGGTCGAATTTACCGACCCGAATCCGTTTAAAGAGTTTCACATAGGACACTTGTATAGCAATACTGTAGGCGAATCGATTTCTAGACTATTGGAGTCTCAAGGAGCTACTGTGTGGCGGGTCAATTACCAAGGTGATGTTGGCATGCATGTTGCAAAATCGATCTGGGGAATGAAGAAGCTTTTAGAACAACGTTCTGAAATACTTTCGCACTATGAGACAAAAGGAGAGTTGGTTCGGGCTCATTTTTTGGGCGAAGCATATGCGTATGGAGCAAAAATGTTTGAAGAAAGCGAATCTGCAAAAGCAGAGGTTGTGGTGTTTAACAAAAAGATATACGCGCATGATCCGGAAGTGGAGGAGTTTTACAGTAAAGGGAGAGCATGGAGCTTAGAGTATTTTGAGACGTTATATAAGCGGTTGGGCACGACATTCAAACATTATTATTTTGAATCTGATGCAGCAAAGATTGGCCTTGAGATTGTTGAAAAGAATGTCGAAGGTGGAATTTTCAAAAAAGATAATGGTGCAATTATTTTTGAAGGAGAAAAATATGGGCTCCACAGCCGGGTGTTTATAAATTCTCAAGGTCTCCCGACCTACGAAGCAAAAGACCTTGGTCTTGCTCCTACAAAATATAAAGATTTTCCTTATGAGCTGTCGATAATTATTACCGCAAATGAGCAGGCCGAGTACTTTAAGGTTCTCTTGAAGGCTTTAACTCTTGTTTCTCCAGAGCTTGGGGGTAAAACTCAGCATATGGCACATGGCGTTGTGAAGCTGCCCACAGGAAAAATGTCCAGCAGAACAGGGGATGTTATTACAGGGTTGTGGCTTTTGGACGAAGCAAAAAAACGCATTAAAGAGTCGTTTAAAGACATGGATGAGCAAGTATGTGAGCAAGTGGCTATTGGAGCAGTGAAGTATGCTCTCTTACGAAGCAGTGTTGGCAAAGATATTAGTTTTGATTTTGACGAATCGATTAGTCTTGAGGGAAACTCTGGGCCATACCTGCAATATACTTGCGTCAGGACTCAGAGTATTTTGAGTAAAGCGAAAACTACTCCTTCATTCCAAGTGCAATCAGCTATCGATCTAGAAGAGGAAGAAATCATGCTTTTGCGTTTGCTTGTGCATTTTGCAGAAGTCGTTTCTGAAGCGTCTCGTGAGTTTTCGCCTCATATCGTTTGTGGGTATCTTTTTGAAGCTGCCAAGCTCTATAACCTTTTTTACCAGAAACAGCAGATTATTGGCAGCAAGCAAGAAGCATTTCGGCTTGCCTTAACGGCAGCCGTCGGAAATGTCTTAAAAACTGGACTTGATGTATTGGGAATTCAAGTTCCAGCCAAGATGTGACAGCATCAGTTGATCAAACTATATCATACTAATAATTACTATCTTGGCAACATGTTTTTTTCGTGATACAATCGTATTATTATGCAGTTTGAACGCACTGTTTTATCAAATGGCCTCAGATTACTCACCATCCCCATGCCTTCATTTGAGAGTGTTACTGTCCTGGTTATGGTTGGCGCTGGAAGCCGCTATGAAACAAAGCAAAATAATGGCATATCACACTTTTTGGAGCATATGGCCTTTAAAGGCACAAAAACTCGCCCTACAGCAATTGCAATCTCAACTTTAATCGATGGCATTGGTGGTGAATTTAATGCGTTTACTGGCAAAGAGACAACCGGTTACTACATTAAATCTTCACAAAATCACATAGATCTTTCTCTAGACGTTCTTTCTGATATGTTGCAGAATTCGTTACTCGATCAAAAGGAGATCGATAAGGAGCGAGGCGTCATTCTTGAAGAAATCAATCTGTACGAAGATACCCCGGTTCGAAAAATTGGTGATATTTATGAATCGCTTTTGTATGGCGATACTCCTATGGGGTGGGATATAGCGGGAGAGAAGGATATTATTAAAAAAATTAACAGAGCAGACTTCACCGCATACATGCAAAGCTTGTACAGCGCGCAGAATATTACCGTTGTTTTGGCTGGTGGTATTGATACAAAAAAAGCAACAAAATTAGTCCAAAAGCATTTTGGAAAAATGAGTCGTTTTGAAACACAACGATACGATAAAGTAGTAGAAAAACAGTCAAAACCAGCGGTGTTAATCAAGCACAAAAAAACAGAGCAAGTGCATATTGCCTTGGGCTATCGAACAGTTCCGATTGATCACAAAGATCATTATCCTCTTTCGTTATTGGCAGCTATTTTGGGCGGGGGAATGAGTAGTCGACTTTTCCATGAAATTCGGGAAAAGCGAGGCCTTGCATATTACGTCAGGAGCAGCTCTGATCATTATCAAGATTGTGGAAGTTTTTCTTCGGCTGCAGGCGTTGATGCAAAGCGAATAGAAGAGGCAATAGAGGTTATGTTGGATGGACATCACGTAGTTGCAAGCAAAAAGGGACAAGTTACAGAAGATGAGCTTATAAAAGCAAAGGAGTATTTAAAGGGACATACAGTATTGGAACTTGAAGATAGCCGTGCTGTGGCCGGATTCTATGCTTCTCAAGAGCTTTTGGAGAAAACAATTGACAACCCAGATGATGTTCTGGTAAAAATAGATAAGGTTACTGTTGAACAAGTACGAGAAATGGCTTCGAAATACTTTGTTTCAGAATCATTGAATCTTGCAATCATCGGCGACTTCGAGGACAAAGCAAGATTTGAAAAACTGTTAGGATAAAAATTATGGAACAAACACTTATATTAATTAAACCAGATGGAGTCAGAAGAGGTCTTATTGGTGAGATAATCATGCGATTGGAGCGCATGGGGTTAAAAATTGTTGGATTAAAGATGGTTTTGCCCGATGAATCCCTCTTGAACAAGCACTATAAGACTTCTGATGAAGCTACACTCAAGCGCTGGGGAGAAAAAACACTCAGTACCTATACAAAATATGGAAAAGACGCAAAAAAAGATTTGGGAACTGATAATCCAATTGAACTTGGCAAAATGGTTAAGAAATGGCTTTTTGATTACGTAACAAGCGGCCCAATTGTGGCTATTTTGGTAGAAGGGAAGCACGCAGTTGAGAATGTCGTGATGCTTGCAGGTCCAACGATGCCAGTGAGTGCACTTCCAGGAACCATTCGAGGTGATTTTTCAACAGACTCTGCAGCGTATGCGAATGTAGAAAAAAGAGGAGTCATGAATTTAGTACATGCATCAGCAACAGTAGAAGAGGCAAATTTTGAAAAAGCACTCTGGTTTCCAAAATCAGAGGTGTATACATACAAAAGACTCGAAGAGCTCCTCTAGAGAGATATCCACACTTTTTTCACATTTTTATTTTCTTGTCTATGCCGTAAATCGATCCAGGTTTTATGCTGGATTCATTAAAATGCACACTATTTTTACACATACATTTTGGCAAAGATTAAGATCATTTTTTCTCGTTTTTTAAAATTTATGCGAGAAGAAAAAGATTTATCTATAAAAACTTTATTGTGTGAAAATAGTGATTTTTGGAGAGATGCTTTTGGAAAAGACTGATTTGTCGTGCTTGAATGGTCGGAGTGGAGGGAATTGGACCCTCTGCCTCTCGGTCCCGAACCGAGCGTTCTGCCGATGAACTACACTCCGTTTTAGATTGTATTGTGTCCCCGAGAGGAATCGAACCTCCATTTGCCCCTTAGGACGGGGCCGTTCTATCCGTTGAACTACGGGAACTCCTTCACTGCGTTCAGGACCTTCGGCGCTTCGTTACGCTCAGCGCCTACGGCCTTCGTCGTGTTTGTATTTTAACATAAAAGCAATTAGAATTAAGAAAATGACAAAGTCAGAGGTTATTCGTTTTTTAATTTTACGAAGTATTGGCAATTTTTTGTTCTTATTTGCCATTTTTGGCGTTTTGGCGACGTTTGGTCCTGCTGTGTATTATGAAGCACAGTTTCGCATTATTCAGATTCGTGGAGTTCACTTTACGGTTTTTGGAAGTACTACTCAAAACGAGCCAATACCTTCAGGATTTGGAGAAATACTCAAAAATGAAAATGGAGAAAGCAGCAATCCTGGTTTTGCGCAAATTCTTGCTGGTCCAAAAGAGCAGATTTTAGTGCCAAAAAATACACAGTTTAGCATTATCATCCCAAAGATTGGCGCAAGTTCTCGAATTTTTGCCAATGTTGATGTATCAAACGAAGATGAATTTTTGCCAATTTTGCAGCAGGGGATTGCGCACGCTCGGGGAACAGTGTTTCCTGGTATGCAGGGAAATATTTATTTGTTTGCGCACTCAACCGATAATTTTTGGGACGTTGGGAGATACAACGCTGTTTTTTATTTGCTAAAAGATCTTGGAAAAGGGGATCAGGTCATAGTTTTCTTTGAAAATGTTCGTCACAATTATGTTGTCTATGATACAAAGATTATTGACCCACAAGATGTTTCGTATATCACCCAAAGTCAAAAAACAAAACAGGAGACATTGATTCTCCAGACGTGTTGGCCGCCGGGGACAACCTGGAAGCGGTTGTTGGTTTTTGCTAGGCCGACTTAGTCAAAGCTCAATCATTTCTTATAAAACGAGGCTACAGAGTTTTTTTGCTTTCTTCATGAAGAGTTTCAATTCCTAAAAATATAAGTACTTTGTTTTCCAGGACTCGCAAAACACCACTATCGATATTGATCTCTCGTATTTTTTTGTTTTCCCTATGTACAATGAGAGTTTGTTTTACAAGAGAAATAAAATTTGTGTGAAGCGGTAAGATATCAAATGTTCCTCGTTCGTTGACCGAAGTTAGCGCATCTGCTTCTCCTTCAAAAAAAGTACCCTCTGGACTTTTTATACTCACCATAATTGATAGATTTTTTTTATCGTCCATATCTTATTTTGTTTCCAGTTCTTTTAAGCTTCCAATAAAAAGCAATTTTTCAGGTTCAGTCGTATCATGTTTTCCATCAAGAATGGTTCGTGTGTCTCTTACTGTATCTGCAAGTGGCACATAGACTCCTTTTCTGCCTGTTTGGTTTTCTACAGAAAAAAAGTTTTGTGTCATGTAGTTTTTAAGAATTCGGGACCGTTTATAGATGGTTTGATCTTCAAAGGAAAGTTCAGATTCACCGATTAATGAAACAATTCTGTCAAGCGAGAGTGCTTTTTTAAGAAGCGCTTGAGATTCAAGAAGCGTTTTGTAATGCATGTCTCCGATAATATCTGTGCTTACTCCAGCAGAGTTTGAAGAGAGCAAATCAATTGCTGGGAATCTTCCTTCCTGATAAATCGGCCTTGAGAGAATAATGATTGAATCAAGATAGGGGAATATTGATTGTACGCCGTAGTCGGTAATATCATCTGAGGGCACATAGACTGCTTCAAACGATGTAATTGCGTTATTCTTTGTGGAAATGAGTCTTTCTTGTAAGAGGGCCATCTCTGAAGTAAGCGTTGCTTGGTAGCCGCCTTCTGAAGGAATAGTATTCATGAGCGTTGAGAGTTCATATCCAGCTTGAGCAAATCGAAAGACATTGTCTAAGAAAAAAAGAACATTTTTGTCTGTTTTGTCTCGGAAATATTCAGCGACAGTAACTGCTGCAATTGCAGTTCGAAATCGAATTGCTGGATTTTCGCCCATGTGGCCAAATATAAGGCTTACCCCTTCGAGGACTCCGCGTTCTTTTAATTCTTGAACCAATTCATGGCCTTCACGAACACGTTCGCCAACTCCAGCGAAAACAGACACATGTTTTTCTTTGTTTAGATTAACAATATTATGGATAATTTCTGTAAGAACGATAGATTTGCCAACTCCGGCTCCTCCAAATAAGCCGATTTTTCCACCCTTTAAGATTGGTGCAAAAAAATCAACTGCTTTTATTCCTGTTTCAAGGATTTCTTTTGGAGTTACGATCTGATCAAATTCTACTTCTTTGGAGAAAATTGGTCTCGTTTCGTTTGTGCCAATTGATCCTTTTCCATCTTGCGATGAGCCAAAAAGGTCCATAACTCTCCCTAAAACTCCTTCGCCAACTGGTATGCTAATTGGCTGCTGCGTGTTAATTACTGTTGTTCCTCTATGCATGCGTGTGGTTGGAGAAAGCGAGAGGCAATAGAATGTCGAAGATGCAGACGAGGTAAAGACCTCCATTCTTACCGATGCATTGTCTTCTAATACGAGAACATCGTGAAGATTCGGCTTGTCTTCCAAAAATTCAACTTCGATAATCTGCCCTTTGATACTAACAACTGTTCCTTTATTGTGCATAGTGTTTTATTACATTCTAGTTCCCCAGAGGGAAATTCCAGAGATTTGCTGTAATTGTTTTTTATTGGCGTTAAGATTTGTGTATCTTTTGTGTTGTCCTTGTAAGATATGCAATTGTCCGTTGATATTGCCAAGAGATTCTTCCATCGCCCGAATTCTCGAAGCGTACCGTGCGAGTTCTCCTTCATGGACAGTTTGTGAGAAAAGAGAGGTAAATGTTTGTGCTTCAAAAAAGCTCAGAATTTTCTCGAGCGTTGGTTCAAATAAGAAGCTATTATTTTTGTCTGAGGACTGGGGGTTTGGCTCGTCAAGGGGCTGCTCGCCAGTGATGTGTGCTGCTGTTGGAGTTTGGGAAATAATATTAATAAATTTTCCATGAAATACAGTAACTCGTTCATACTGAACAATATAAGAGATGAGCTGTTTTAAGTTTTCAAATGAGACGTTTTGATCGGGAAGGTCAAAATATTGGTATGATCGTAAAATTCCCCTTTCTTCATATGTGTTTCGGCCAAGTGTTCCAACGATAACAAGATCATCAATCCTTTTTTTTGCTTCTTCAATAAAAAGTTCAAAGATCTTTGCCGTAATATCGCCATATAATCGTTTGTTTCCAGATAAAAACACGATGACTGATTTACCATTTTTTGCAATGGTTGAAAAGGACATAACAGTTTTTTTCTTTTTTTGTTGCATGAGGCGAATAATCTGAGTTCTGTATGAGCTTTTTACGTTATACAACACATCTGAAAGTTGATTTAAAAAGTCTCTTGTTTTGATAACCTGGCCTCTAATTGCCTGCATATGCACCACAGATATTTCTTCATACGCTTGCACGAGCTTACGCATACTTTCTACCAGGATGATATCTTCTGCTATACGGTGTTTTTCTTGCATAATGCTAAAATTTCGTCTTTGTGCGTACTGACATTGGTGAGTAAATCGTTAAATGTGTCTGCCTGCGAAATAATATCCGAGAGCATCTTTTGTATTTTTGGATTCTTACAAGCAGCTGTTAAATTAGCTCTGTAGGTGTCAATCCATTGCTCTATGTCTTGTTCGATCAGGTTATACCAGAGCATGGTAAAAAGGATAAGCTGAACCTCTTCTGGAATAATCATATTGTAGGGTTGGTTGAAGAAGCGATATATTTTTTCTCCTGTTTTAAGTATGCCTTTTACCGAATCGGAAAGTTCTGCGCCAAAATGGGAATAGGTTTGCATTTTTTCATATACAGAGAAAAATGAAGTGAGTTCGCGAGTAATATGGCGTTTTACTTTGAGTTGTGTTTGCTTGCCAACTCTTGTTACCGAGAGCGAAATGTTTACTGCTGGACGCCTTCCTTTATAGTAGGCATCGCTATCAAAAAACAAATGACCGTCTGTTACTCCCATGAGGTTTGTCACAACGTACCCAGTAAAATCTCCCTCTATGGTTTCTGCTACAGGAAAACAAGTGATTGAAACCTCTCCTTTCATTGTATGGACAAAATTTCCTGCCCGTTCCAAAAGCCTGGCGTGAGTATAGAAAATGTCTCCAGGATATGAATCTCGTCCGGGAAATCGTTTTGCCAGAAGGGAGAGTTCTCGATAAAACTTCGCATGTGTCGATAAGTCATCCAATACCAAAAAAACATCAGTTCCTTCATCTCGAAAGTATTCTGCAATTGTCATAGCAGTATAAGGAGTTGTGTACACAAGGCTCGGGGAGTCATATGAGCTTGTTGCAACAATAACAACTTTGTCTTTTATTCCTTCTTTTACCAAAAATTCTTCAAGTATCTTGATATCGCTTTTTTTCTTTCCAATTGCAGCATACACAGCAATTGCCCCTTCTTGCACCTGGCTTTTGATCGATGAGAGGAGGAATGCACTTTTTCCGGTTTTTCGATCTCCAGCAATCAATTCTTTTTGTCCTTTTCCGAGTGGCACCATCATATCGACAACTGTGGTGCCGCTTCTGAATGGTTTTTTAATGCGTTCTCTTGATGAAATACCAGGAGGTTTAATATCAACTTCTCGTTGTTCCTTTGGTCGTTTAAACAAGGCGCTCTTGGTAATAGGCTCACCGAGTGGGTCTATGATATGCCCCAAGAGCTCTTTTCCAACAGCAATAGACAAAGCGCTGTTGGTTCTTGTTACCTTGCTTTTTACTTTTACTGGATGTTGAGAGAATGCTAATACTTCTACATTGTCTTTATTCAAAGAAAAAACTTCACCGAGTTCTCCCGATTCGAATATGACAATTTCTTGGGGTTTTGCAAAGGGGAGTCCTTCGACCGTTACAATCGGATGATTTATTTGTGTAACAACTCCATATTCGCCGATTTGCTCCAGATATTCAGAAAATGTTTGTGCCATAGCATTCTAGTGAAGTGTTTTTGTGCCAACTGATGAGGTGTTTTGATTCACCAATCGATCTTCAAGTTTTTTCTTGATTGAATAATCTTTATATACACCCTTGTAGGTTATAATTGTCCCACCAACTATTTTTTCATTCACAATAATATCTAAGAGAACCACTATTTTTATTTGCAGCATAAAATAATCTGAAACTGAATCAATAGTATGATCGTTGGGTTCAAAAGCGATACAAAGAGTTACCACAGGAATTTTTTGTATGTCGTCTTTGAGTTGTTGGAGAAATTGTTTTACCAAAGAAGAGTCTGTTCTTGCAATTTTGTACTTTTCCAGTAGCGAGAGCAATTTTCCTTTTTTTTCATAAGGGAATGTTTGGTTTACTATTGTTTCTGGATTGTTTCTTGAGTTAAAGAGCAGGTTAATGCACGTTCCAAGCGATGTAGTAAACTCGGATGCATCCTGTTTTGTTTTGACAAGTTCAGTGATATCTTCTTGTGCAATAGTCATTGAAGAAATACTCCTTCTTTCTGCGCTTTTTCTAGCGCTTCGAGCAAAAGCGCCTCATGGTCATTTAACGATATTGATTTTCCGATAACATCGGTTGAAACATTCACAATAATCTTGTTGATTGATGTCTCGACTTTTTTTAGTTCTGCTTTTTTATACTCTTGAATTTCTTCTTTTGCTTTTTCGAATTCGTCGTTTATCTTTTTTCCAATAAACCCTTGTGCCTCGACTGTTTCTGAAACAATAATGCCAACAAAATCTTTTAATTCTTGTTCGGTATCTTTTTTTATTTCTTCAATAATTGTTTGCATGTGGGTAAAATAGCTTTCTTTTACCGTTGCAAGTTCTTTTTGATACCCTTCAAAAAATGCTTTGGAGTTTTGATCGATTAGCTTGTTGTTTGAATCAAGCACTTTATCTAAAGTTTCTTGGACGTCTCGTTTGAGATGGTGGCTGAGATATTCAGTTTCCATAAGCATTGCTTCGGCTTTTTCGGTGGTTTTCTCAAGCATCGAGCGAACCCGGTTGTGGGTGTGTTCGAGAATTTCTTGCGCTCTTG
>CAZKLH010000025.1:0-11339 GCA_964553595.1 uncultured Gammaproteobacteria bacterium
ATTCAGGAGTATATACCGTAAGGCTCGAAAATACAGCGGTACTCGCAAACTATCTTGCAACCGGTTCTCCCTGCAATGGTCCGCAAACATGCTCACCACCGGTATCTACTACTGTTTCCGCATCTTCCACTGGAAATTTATCTGTTTCATTTGGCGTTACTCCCCAGTACACAATTTCTGGAATTGTCTGGGTTGATAACCCAAACAAAAATGGTTTCTACGAACCTGCTTCTGGCGAAATCGGTTATTCAGGATTAACAAGTGTTACTGCTTCTCCAACTTTAGCAGGTGCCACTGGCGGAGCATTTTCTTGTACCAACGGCAACCCTGCACCATGCTCAGATGGCAAATATACTATAAAAGGCTTGCTCGCGGGTGGATATGATTTAAGCTTTCAACCGCCAGGCGGCTATCGTCTTACCTATCCGTGTAATGGTGGATGCACACCACGTGTGTATGTTGGGCCACCAGGCGGCGGAAGCAGCGCAAGCTACACAGGTCTTCAATTTACCAATGTCCCAATTCCACAAGGAGCCGAGATTATCTCTGCACAAGTCCAGATTGCTGTTCCAAACGATGCAAATTCAGCGGTAAGCTTTGATATGTATGCTGAGTCGGCAGACAATTCCTCGCCTTTTTCCTCATCCGCACTCCCTTCTCAGCGAACCTTAACTACAACTAAGATAAATCACACGTCCAATACTGATTGGGCACCAGGCTCTTGGTATACTCTTGGAGATGTGGGTGGCTCCTCTGGACCAATGCAAGAAGTAATTAACAGGCCAGGATGGACATCTGGAAATGCTTTATCGCTTATTTTTAAAGGTACTGGCGCACAATTCGAGCAAAAATTTATTGCAAGTTACGACGGCAATCCTGCTCCGAATCTCGCTGCACGAGTCCTCGTAGCATACAGAGTAGGTGGAGTTAACCAACCGCCCATAAAACTACAGGTTACAAATGGCAACAACGATGTGAATCAAGATATAAGTTTTCAAGCAAACAACAATACTCTGTGGGTTGGCAATGGTGATTCTTCGCTGTTAAAGTGCGATGTAAGCAGCTTAACTCTCAGCGCGCCCGGGCAACCCGCCTGTGACGCCACTGGTAACATTGTCGGCATGAATTTTGGCATAACAGATGAAATCATATGGTTTCAGTGCAATCGAGCTGACTGTAGAAACGATGCAGGGTTTTCTGATGCAATTCCTGCACCTACCCCGCCCGTCTATGCTTCAAATCCACTTCCTGCTGCAGTAGCTAGTCCTGGAAATTCAGGAAACAATATGCCAGGCGTTATCTTTATTGGTAGCATTAATTGTGGCGCTTTTGGTTCTGCTCTTGGACCATGTAGCAACGCTGGGTCATCTATACAACAATGGGTCGCTGGCACCTCTAATTTTCCTGAAAAATCATCTGTTGTCCACCGAACATCATATGCGTATCTCCTAAACAAAGCCAACCAAGAACCAGTAGGGTCTATACAAAACATCTTATCCCACTGCGCAGGAGGATTAGGAAACTGCACGTTAGACACAAGTCTTCCAAATGGTATTTACCAAGCAATTGGTGACCTCACCATTGTTAACCCTGGCAGCTATACATTCCCAAGCGGAAAAAATTTTATCATTCTTGTAAGTGGCAATCTTACTATACAAACAAAAATAATTGTTCCAGTCGGATCAACAGCAACATTTTCTGTGGCTGGAAATGGTGGCGCTACTCCGGGAATTCATGTTGGAAGAAATGTTGGGGAAACCGATCACACTCAAACAACAACCGACATCGAAGGGTTTTATAGTAGTGATAAAAACTTCTATGCCGATGGGCTCCAAGCAGAAACCGGAGCGTTTCCTTGTAATCTTGGCACACCAGATAAAAGACTAAACATCGGAGGCTCAGTTGTTGTTAACGCAGGCAGCACAGGCGGAGCATTCCTTCCACGTCCGATTCGAGATTTATGTAACGATGATCATGTCTACCCTTCTGTTGCTATTTACTTTAGACCAGATTTTGCTACTAATATACCCGAGTTTCTTAAATATCAAAATGCAGTATGGCAGGAAATTGCTCCGTAAAACCACTTTACTTCTCACTATTTTCTGATTGACAAGTAACATTTCTTGGTTATATACTATTTTTGTTCTTTGGTATTTGGGGAGGTTGGAGAATTTTCCTCTACAATTTCACAAACTGTGAGGTACTCTCGGTCAAAACGAGAGGACAAGGCATATATTTTGCTACCTTGGTAGTAGAATGAGCCTTCCTAGCTACATAGATTTGGGGAAATAACAACCTACTCGGTACCAAAGACGTGTTTTTATTGTTTATTTATCCTTTCTTCAAATCTCCCTTTGCCGGGGCTTGTCCTCGTATACGCTTGTTTGATACAATAATTCCTGTTGTTTTGTATTTGCTATAATGCCGACTTAGCTCAGTGGTAGAGCAGCTGTTTTGTAAACAGCAGGTCGTCGGTTCAAATCCGACAGTCGGCTCAAAAAGACAGGTATTGAATTTTATCAACATGCTGAGGTGGCAGAGCAGCTAATGCACTAGGCTGTAGACCTAGCGTCCGTAAGGACTTCGGGGGTGCAAGTCCCTCCCTCAGCACCACGTCAAACGTGGCAATGCTACGTCTTGTAAGGCCGGCGTGGCTCAGTGGCAGAGCGAGTCATTGGTAATGACTAGGTCGTGGGTCCGATTCCCACCGCCGGCTCAACACATAAATGGAAGGAGGTCGCAAATATGGCAAAAGGTGAACATCGAGTAACACTCGGACTTGTTTGTACGGTTTGTAAAAATAGAAATTATTTAACCAGCAGAAATAAATTAAACACGTTAGAAAAATTAGTGCTTCTCAAATTCTGTAAGCACTGCAGGAAAAAAACCGAACACAAGGAAACAGAAAAATTAAAATAAATTTGTAGGGTACGCTTTAAATTGTGTATACTTTAAGAAGAACACAAACTATTCGTTATTGTGAATAGCGAAGGGACGTGGTGAAACGGCTATCACAGCAGTCTCCAAAACTGCTTTTCCCAGTTCGAATCTGGGCGTCCCTGCTCAATACTCTCTTTCCCCTATAATTTTTAAGACCATTGCTACTGTTATATCTTTTCTCATTCGCTTCCACTAATACAACACAATACCAAATAACCCCAACGAGGCACCCAAAAGGGCTCCGCCGATAACATCGGTTGTCCAATGTTCACCCAAAGACACTCTACTCACAAACATTGTTATTGCAAATACAACGACAATTCCCGAAAGTACGAGTCGTTGCTGAAACGATAATTTTTTCGACCGGAAAAAAAGAAAAACTAAAAACACCAATAAAAACATCGCTCGTGCGCTATGTCCCGACGGATACGAATTTCCCGATTGCACGTAGCTACTGGGAAAACTGAACCCAATATCGTAGCGCAAAAACAAAAATGGCGGACTGGGATGTGAAACAAAGAATTTTCCATACAACTCAAATAAATGAATCGCCAAAAAGAAAAATAGCACAAAAATCCCTTTTATCTTCCGTAGAACCAACAATAAAATAAGTAAAAAGATACAAGTAACCTCAAAACTACCAATTAAGCTAAATACCGAAAAAATGCTGTCGAAGCGTCTGGGCATATGGTCTTGCAAACGGACTGTTGTATTAAAATCAAATCCAACAAAAACATTTTTGTGGACAATGTAGGAAAACAGCACAAAAAGAAAAAAAAGGCCTATTCCATAGAATAAAAGGTGTTTTTTATTCGGCATCCTTCTATTATAGAGTGTCTCGCTTACTTAGTACAACAATCGAGAAGGTCGAAGAGTTACAGCTCGAGGTCTTTGAGGAACGATCGGAACTCACCGTTAATATCTGGGTGCTTTAATCCCAGCTCGACAACTGTTTTGAGATATTCAAGTTTACTCCCTGTATCGTAGTATCTCCCGTTTTCTATTTCGCACGCATACACTGGATATCCGGTATTAATTAACGTATCAATTGCTTCGGCTAGCCAGATCTCGCCACTTGCTCCAGGTTGTTGTTTTCGCAAAATGCCAAAGATTTCTGGTGGCAAAATATACGCACCATGCGTCGCCAAATCAGACGGCGCTTCATCTGGATTTGGTTTTTCAACAATTTCTTCTACTTTAAAAACATTGTCAGCAACTGGCTGCACTCTGGCAATACCATACCGCTTCAAATCTTCTTTTTTCTTGATACGAACCCCAGAAATCACCGCACCACCGTATTTTTCGTGTACTTTTATCATTTGCGACAAACGGGGTGGACTTGAGTAAATAAACTCATCTCCCCACATAACTGCAAACATCTCATTCTCGATAACCGGCTCTGCCGACAACACAGGCGTTCCATTGCCATACGGACCTTTTTGTCGAATATAAATAAAATTTGCACTCTCAGATATTTTTCGTATTTCTTCGACCAGTTTGTGCTTGCCGCCCGCTTCAAGATTCCTGAGGAGATCAGCGTTGGGCGCGTCGAAATGGTCCTCAATTGCCCGTTTTAATGCCCCTGTAACAATAATAATATCCTCAATTCCCGAGGCAACAGCCTCCTCAACCACATACTGGATGACTGGCTTATCGACAATGGGAAGCATTTCTTTGGGGAGAGCTTTTGTTTGAGGAAGGAATCTTGTTCCAAATCCAGCTGCTGGAATCACCACTTTCCGGATCTTTTTCATACGAAGTAATTCTATTTTACCCGCTCGCCCTTTACATGTCAAATCATATTTGATAGAATGAGTACTCACAATGACTGCTCCGTTAAAATTTTTACAAGAAACAGAAGAAGAATTAAGAAAGGTTACGTGGCCGCAGCAACAAGAAGTCGTGAGGCTGACAACGGTGGTAATCTTAATTAGCCTTCTTATTGGAGGCTATATCGGTGGACTCGATTTTCTGTTTACAAAAGTTATCGGACTCATTATAAAATAAACATATGGATACAGATATAAAACAAGAAGTAGTAGCAAAAGACGTGCTTGAAGAAAAACCCATTACTGTTCCCAGTAACGCAAAATGGTACATTGTACACACCTACTCGGGGCATGAAGAAAAAGTAGCAAAAACGCTCAAACAGCGGGTGCAATCACTCGGTTTTGAAGAAAAGATCTTCGATATTATTGTTCCAACCAGAAATACCATCAAAGTCTCTGGAGGAAAAAAAGAGCAGGTCAAAGAGAAAATTTTCCCGGGATATGTACTGGTAAGAATGATCCTCGATGACGAAAGCTGGCTTTTAGTCAGAACAACGTCTGGTGTTACCGCATTTATTGGCGCTGGCAATAAGCCAACACCAATTTCCGAAAAAGAAGTTGAAGCAATCCAAAAGTTTATGTCGATGGAAGAACCACTCTATAAAGCAACGTTTTCTGTTGGAGAAGCTGTTAAAATTGTCGATGGACCATTTACCGAATTTTTGGGAACTGTTGATGAAATCGACGATACAAAAGGAAAAATTAAGGTTTTGGTGTCTATTTTTGGTCGAGAAACGCCTGTTGAACTTGATTTCTTGCAAGTGACGAAGTTATAACGAGTCACCTAGAATTTACATATGGCAAAAAAGGTTAAGACAATCATTAAACTAAACATTCCAGGAGGAGTTGCAACACCTGCGCCACCAGTTGGTCCAGCGCTTGGACAACATGGACTCCCTATCATGGAATTTGTTAAGGCATTTAACGAAAAAACAGCCGACCAAAAAGGCACGATTATCCCAGCAGTTATTACTGTTTATACCGATAGAACATTTTCGTTTATTCTCAAAAAACCACCAGTTGCCGAAATGATCAAAAAAGCAATTAGCAAAGAAAAGGGCTCACAAAAACCAGGCAAAGAACAAGCAGGCAAACTGTCTAAAACACAAGCCGAAACAATTGCAAAAGCAATAATGGACGACTTAAATACAACAGACGTTGCAATGGCAACACGAATTGTAGAAGGCACCGCCCGCTCCATGGGCGTTGCGATAGAATAATATGGGAAAAATTAGAGTCCGAACACTCGGAGACGAAACGCTCGAAAAAGATCAACAAAAAGAAGCAAAAAAACGAAAAGAAGAGAAGAAGTTAACCAAAGCTCCTGGGTTAAAAGGTGGAGAACGCGTTAGTGCTGTTGGACCAACCGAGGAAGAACTTGCCAAAGCTGAAAATACAGAAAAACTCATAGCAAAAGAGGCGCAACCAGAAAAAAAAGAAAAAAAGTCTAAAAACAAAAAGGTGACTGCAAAAAAGAAAACCAGATCGCAGAAATATCAACTCGTTGCAAAACTCGTAGAACACAACAAGCTCTATCCACTCCAAGAAGCGTTAACACTTTTACCAAAATTAAAAATTAGCAGTTTTGACGAAACTGTTGAGTTGCATATTAATACAACAGAACCAGGAATTTCTGGAAGTTTTTCACTCCCTCACGGAACTGGCAAAAAAACAAGGGTTTTGATTGCCGACCCAACAATTGATGCAGGAACGGTTGATGCGCTTGTTAAAAAAATAGAGTCAGGCGTTATTGATTTTGATATATTGATTGCAACGCCTTCTGCAATGCCAAAGTTAGCACGTATAGCCAGAATTTTAGGACCAAAAGGACTCATGCCAAACCCAAAAAATGGAACAGTATCCGACAAGCCTACAGAAGCAGCAAAAAAATTCGAAGCAGGACAAATAAGATACAAGACCGAAGCAAAACTTCCTGTGTTACACCTTTCTGTTGGCAAACTCTCTTTTGGCGATAAGAAACTTACGGAGAATATCAAAACGGTGATGCAAACAGTACAAACAGCAAAAATGAAAAAAGTAACCCTTAAGTCAACGATGAGTCCTGCAATTCGGATCGACCTCGCTCATATCTAACTCCCGTTTCTTTTTTTAATTTTTGAACAGCTACTCTATACTAGTATAGTAACTATGAAGAATGCTTCGTGGAATAATTAAGAAGTCTCTTTTATTGTTTTGGACCAACAATCACGAGGAGATCTGCGCCGGCTGGTTTTACCTCTCCTGCTGGAAGCGTGCTTACCGTTCCATTCAAAAGAGTTGCCAATTGGCTTGCTTCGGTTGCTTTGCTACCCGTTAAATCAACAATATATGTTTTATCATAATTTGTTCTCTTTGCATTTTCTGTTGTGGTAATTTGAACATTCGTTACTTTATTTTTTATTGTTGTTTGAACTGCAGTCAACTGATCTGGCGAAAATGTACCATTATATATAGCAACTTTTACGGTAGGTGTAGATTGCCCAAGAAGAATCGTTGCGACATCAATCACCTTATTGATGCTTGGCCTATATAAATAGGCTTTTTTTGCTTGTGTATAAATGAGCACTTTGTCGCCGTTTGCAGCTTTTATAAAAAATGGCTGGTCTTGCAGTTTGGTAATATCAGTAACTGTTGCAACAGTTGGAGTTTCTGTTGGCAACTGAACCAAATTACCAACCTTTGCCACCAACTTATTTATTTCATCAGCAGCCATTGCTTGCGGATTTTGTTTGAGCATTTTTATTTCTGTTTGCGCTCTCTGATACTGAATAAAGCTATATGCGGCAATCGCGACTGCAATAAGAAACAATATAATAAAAGTTGATGCGGATTTAAATGTTTTCTCCATGTTTTCCATGTTGTACTAGATTAAACCAAAACTACTCTCTTGTCAATACAGAAAAACGCGTTTCGTACGCCAATCCTAAGGTAAACTAGTTGGCGTTACCAAAATTATCGGCGTTGGAGTGACTGTTGGATTTGTACTTTGAGACGTTTTCGCACCACTTACCGCTATCGCTGTCCAGGAGAATGTAACATCTGTTGTTGCCGCACTATTAAGGAGTATCGTAAATCCTTTTGCTGTTCTTCTGGTGACGATATATCGTATATCAGCACCTAATACTTGTTGTTCTAATGCAGACTGAGATGCTGTTTGCACAGATTGCAATGATGCAGATGCGCTCGCATCGACTTGATTATCTAATGTTATGTTTGCCGTAACAAGTGGTGTTTGCTCATATTGATTGGTGAATGTTACGTTGACACTCGTCGCTCCTTTATGAACAACAGCAAAACCTGCTGTGTCATTATTAAATGTTGGTCTGCCTAAGAAATTCACATTGCCGCTAAAAATAACCGATCCTAAGAAGTTTGCCCACTGAGTAATCAACAAATTGCCCGATGTAATAGTATCTACCACATTCAGTACCCCCTCGAAAAATCCAGATCCTTGGACATGCAAATCTGCAGATACAGTGGCAATTCCCTGCACATTCAAATCGCCAACTGTAGTCTGATCAAATGAATCTAATTGAATATCTGGCATGTCCAAATTGAAGTCTCCACTATCGGTCCCAGAACTCGATGCTAATGACGCATCTTGTGTGGCAATTTGTGCAGATAGCGACGATATCTTATCGGTAAGGATTTCCAATCCTTCTATCTGATTTGCCTTGATCTTTTGCGCAGTAAGCGTGCCTGAGAATGTCGCATTGCCGTATGCATCAAAGGTAATTGCTGGGGTTGCTGCACCCTTTCCTTTGATAACAACGTTCTTACCATTGTCTACTTCAAGAGCTAAATCCTGACCGGAGAAAGCAGTAATATCTGTACTCGATATATGATCCGCAGTCAGACTACCCGTTCTAATATCAACTCCATATAATTCGTTTGTTGTGATACTTGCTGAGGTAAGCGACGCCGACACGGTGGCATTGCCCAAGCTGTCAAAAGAAACAACTTGCTGGTTTGCTTTGTTAGTAATAACAAGTCCCCCATTGTCAGATCCAAGGTGAATTTGTAAATTTCCGTTTGTTGAAAGCAAGGAATTTGTTGTTGACGAATTTGTGCTATCACCAATTGCTATTCCTTGTGTGGTAAGACTCTGCATAGTAACCGTTGTGGTTGGATTTGCATTAAGATTGTTGAGTGAATTTTGTGGATCGGCAAAAGTAACATTTACAAAAACAGTTATTGACCCAATGCCAGTCCCACTATAGCTCTCCATCGCTTTTCCGACAACTTGCCCAGGATTGGTTGCTTTCATGCCAACACCAGGAGTTGATGAAGAAGTAATATAATCGCCTGCTTGAATATTCCCATTTTCTGTAGAAACCTTGGTTGGAACTCTTCCAGAAAGAGCAACTGCTGGGCGCATCGGATCAAGATGATAATTTTCTCCACTCAAAAGTGTTACTGAATTGCCTTCTAACACAGCTCCTGGATTGGTTGATACGATACCCATAATCTCTTTTTGATATGGCGATGTCGATTTCTTAACTGCGACACTTCCTGATGATTGATTTGTATCGATGGCAAGAATTTCTCCTGTTGCAACCGCTTCTGATGCTGGATAACTTTCTGCATAATCGGTACAAACACCATTGGTTTGAAACGTTGTACAAGTGCCGTTGACAATAAACCTTGAGGTTGGATTTGATGTTCCAATACCAAGATTGCCACTGAGCGCCAAATTACCAGCAGACACCGCGACATTTCCTGTTGCATATCTTCCAATCGCAACACCGCCAACAACCGACAGTGCACTTGCTGGTGAGCTGGTCCCGATCCCAACATTGCCAGAAACTGCAAGACCATTAGTGGGACCAACTACTGCAGTAGCACCAAAACCAATAACACCATTACCATTAATCTGCAGATTTGCTCCTGGTGTTGAAGTGCCGATACCAACATTGCCAGACACAATGAGTCCATTAGATGGAGCTATTGTTGACGAGTATGTTCCAAAGGAGGCAGCACCATTAACAGAGAGAGCATTTACTGGTGTTGAGGTGCCAATCCCGACATTCCCATTTGCAAGAATAGTTAACCTCTCTGTTCCTGCTGTTGCCAATGACAACCTATTTCCTCCAAAGTCAAACATACCAGTTCCTGTATTTCCATTGAATCCATACCCAACATTACCAGCAGAACCATTGTATGCAAGAACAGATCCACCAACATCAAGTTTTGCCAGAGGTGACGTTGTTCCTATCCCAACATTGCCACTGATTGCAAGACCGTTGGTGGGACCAGCGATACTTGTTCCTCCAAACCCAATAACACTGTTGCCATTGATTTGCAAAGATGCTCCGGAAACTGATGTCCCAATTCCAACATTACCCCGTACCAATAATCCATTTGTTGGAGGAGTTGCAAGTGGCCAGCCAGCTCCAATCGTGGAACTTCCACTGACAAAGAAGTTTGTATTGGTGGCTCCAGAAAAATCAACTGACACACCTCCGGAAGAGTTTAACTCGATTCCATTTGAGAAGGTAACTGCCCCACCTGCAGAGTTGCCACTTGACCACTGAAAATCTAAAGCTGTATTTGTTCCAGCAGCTTGGAAAATACTATATGCTGATGCATTAGCGCTTCCTGATATTGCCTTGTCTCCTGTGTATGCATTAAAGTAGACTTCTCCACCACCACCAGTTGATGAAAACATGCTCAACACATCTGTTTGTATATGAGAAAGCGGTGCTGATGTTCCCGCTCCGATATTTCCTGAAACAATTAAACCATTCGCAGGAACGGCAGAAACTGCTCCCGATCCATACCCAATTGCTGCATTGCCATTGATTTGCAAAGATGCTCCTGCAACTGAAGTTCCAATACCAACATTCCCATTCACTGCAAGACCATTAGTTGGTGCTGTTGTTACTGGAGCTGCTGCCCAACCAAGAGCTGTTGAACCAACCAGTTGTAATGCTACTCCTGGATTGGTTGTTCCAATACCAACATTGCCGCTCTCAAATAAGGCTGCATAATCCCAACCAGCACCAACACGCAAAGCTACCTCTCTCCCACCACCAGGAGAAACAAGCTGATTAATATTAATACCGGTCAAAACACCAAGTCCTCCAGCGTTTGGTTCGATTTTGAGGAAATTTACGGTTGAACCAACACCGACACTTGCTGTTGTTGTAAGCCTTAGATCATTCCATGTCCCGGTACTTCCTGCTGTAAGATCAATTCGTTGAGCACTTCCCTCTCCACTTAACGCTCCACCAACGAAACTTAACTGTAAGTTGCTCACTCCTGCTGTTGTCACAGGAGCTCCTATATTATTAATCCATACCTGATCTACTGTAGGCGCAGTGAGAGAATCAACAAGCAAAGCAGTTGCTCCTCCTCCGCCTCCCAAAACCTCAAGGTTTCCTCGCGGGCTGGTAATGCCGATACCAACATTGCCACTGATTGCTAATCCGTTGGTGGGACCTGTTATAGCAGCTGCCCCAAAACCGATAACACCATTCCCGTTTACTTGGAGACTCGACCCTGGATTCGTTGTTCCTATGCCAACACCAGTTGAGTTTATCACCATTCTTTCTGTTCCTGAGGTTGTAA
>CAZKLH010000026.1:0-11280 GCA_964553595.1 uncultured Gammaproteobacteria bacterium
GGTGTCTTTTATTCGAGAGTCGGTTAATCAAATGCTTCCAAGAGCGAGGGAGAAAAATATTGAGCTCTCGTTTACCGAGCCGCAAGAGGTAATACCACACGTTATGTCCGATAAGGTTCGCATAACAGAGGTCTTGTCAAATCTTATTGCAAATGCTATTAACTATACAGAGCAATATGGTAAAATAAAAGTATCGGTTGAAAAGCGAGATAACGAAGTTGTTACGAGTGTCGAAGATACCGGCCAGGGAATTCCAGACGATGCGATTCCCAACCTGTTTAAAAAGTTTTATCGAATTTCTGGTAAGCTAGGACAGGGGTCAAAAGGAACTGGGCTTGGATTATACATTTCCAGAGCAATTGTGGAGATGCATCATGGGAGAATATGGGTAGTCTCAGAGCTCGGAAAAGGATCAACGTTTAGTTTTTCGCTGCCAGCGGAAGGAGAAAAATCAGATGGAGGAGAAGAAAAAGAAGCTACTACTCATTGAAGACGAAGATTTTATCCGTGAACTGTATGCAAGACAGCTTCGGCTTGCCGGTTTTGAAGTCGATCCAATGCCAAATGGAAACGACGGACTCGCTGCTTCAAAGAAGGCTGATTACGACATGGTTTTGTTAGATATCATGCTTCCTGATATCAATGGCTTGGAAGTCCTCAAGAAAATTAAAGAAGACCCACAAACCCAAAAAATGCGAGTTGTTTTGCTAACAAATCTTGGTCAAGATTCTGTGCAAAAAGAAGGAGCGTCGCTTGGTGCAGTTGGCTATTTAATTAAGGCTTCGTATACGCCAAATCAGATTGTTGAGGAAATTAAAAAACTTATTGCAGCTGGCGACAATGTTCAACCTATGTCTTCGTAAGAACGATATTCCTCAACGTCTACTTCATGTTTTTTTGTTTCGATGAGTTTATGCTGACGCATCACTTTTAAATAAAAAAAGAGAAAGAGATTGCTTAAGAGTATGCTCGCAGTAATCATTGTTTGGGTAATAATACCAAGTCCGAGAGAAATGAGAATAGGAATCTGTTTTTGATAATGGTCGATAATTCCAGAAAGAATATTACCAATAGACCGACTCAAAACATTACGCATTTTTTCGCTGCTATCGATTTGAGTAAGATCTAGCCTCTTGAGAACTCTGTCTTGTAGTATTACCTCGCTTGTTCCTGTTGCAGCAGATCTTCTTTTTAAATAGCTTGCAAAATCTTCATTGAGGTTGGTGATTTTTAAGTCATCAATATAGACACGAAGCACAGGAGAAAAACTTTTGAGCATAATTTGCTCGGATAGTACCGTGTTTGTTTGTGACAATATGTGGCTGTAATAGTTATAGAAAGTAAAAACAATAACAATAGAAACAATAAGGGACACGCCAGAAAGAGACACGCCTGCTTTTGCAAGCGGCGATGTTTTGTTTTTTACTAATACATCCATTGCGTGATAGCTTGCGAGGAAAAAGTACATTGCAAGGGAGAGAACAACCTCTCCAGAAAGACTAACAATGCTTATTCCGACAATAAAAAGAAACGAAACACAGGACAATGCAGAAAACAAAAACCAGAATAGTGGTTTTTTAACAAAGAATGAAAATGCAAGAAGCGTTGCAAAGTATAAACCTAAAGTAAGAATAGAGTAGAGAAACGATAAGATGATATGGAATGGCGAATCTGTCAGTAAATGTTCTGTTTGTAAATCATTGGCGAAAAGCAGCCAAAATGCGTTTCCCAGCACTAATACAGCGATACCAAGAAGTAAAGAAACGACAAGAAACTTATTCATACAGTTAAGTCTACACTATTATAGTATTGTTTTCCTCTTGATGCAGGTGTTGTAAACGGATATACTTGTGGTATGGTTCGGGTTGCTATTAATGGATACGGAAGAATTGGAAGAGTCGCACACCGGGTTATTCTGGAAAAATACTCAAGCGACATAGAGGTGGTTGCGATTAATGCAGGATCTTCTACCGATAGCACTGGGTGGATGTATCTTCTAAAATATGACACTGTGTACGGTCCGCTTACTTCTCATACTGTTTCGATAAAACCAAAAGAAGAAGGATCATTAAGTGATGTTACTGGATATCTTGTTATTGATGATAAGCAAATTCCTCTTTTGTCTCAAAAAGACCCAGGGCTATTACCGTGGAGAGAACTTTCTGTTGATGTTGTTATTGAATCAACCGGCGCTTTTCGTACCGCAGATAAACTAAATGGGCATCTGACAGCGGGTGCAAAAGCAGTTGTATTGTCAGCGCCAGCAAAAGGGGACGATGTCCAAACCTTCGTACTTTCGGTAAATACGCAAAATTATAAAGGAGAAAAAGTTTTTAGCAATGCGTCGTGTACAACAAATTGTATTGCTCCTGTTGCTAAAATCATGCAAGACCAGTTTGGTATAGACAAAGCAATGATGACAACAATTCATGGATATACGTCGGACCAGCGGTTGCAAGATGGAGGCCACAAAGATTACAGGCGTGCGAGAGCCGCTGCTTGTAATATTGTCCCAACATCAACTGGGGCAACAACAGCTTTGGGAAAAGCGCTGCCAGAGTTGGCTGGAATTTTTTCTGGTCTTTCGATTCGTGTTCCCGTTCCCGTTGGGTCGCTTGCTGATTTCACCTTTCTTCTTAAAAAGAGCACAACGGTTGAAGAAATTAACGAGGCATTTACCAAAGAAGCACAAAACCCAGCATATAAGGGAATTTTAGCGGTGACACAGGACCCGTTGGTTTCCAGTGACATAGTTGGTAATTCGCATTCGGCAATTGTTGATTTGTCACTTACTCAAGTTGTCGGAGGCACGTTGGTAAAAGTGATTGCTTGGTACGACAACGAATATGGCTATGCGAATAGACTTGTTGAAGAAGTAATCATGACAGGAAGTCCTAAGGCTCAGTAGTTTTTCGAAAAACATCCTCCCACCAATTTATGATTGAGTTGCCGAATATCAAAAACATTACTATTTCTGGACGCATTGGAAGTGGCGCAACAACACTCGCTTCAAAGCTTGCAGAACATTTAGGGTGGGAGATGCTTGATGGGGGGAAATTATTTCGTGCATTTACCAAAGATCATGGGTTTGCAGAAGAACGCTCTGACGATTTTGATTTGCAGTACGAAGAGCGTGTTAAGAAAACACTTCGGGAAGAAAAGAATCGTGTTATTCAAAGCCATTTAGCTGGATTCGACGCCCAGGGAATAGAAGGCGTATATAAAATTCTGGTTATTTGTGAAGACACAGAGGGTAATGATAAAGCAGAAATTCGTATTGATCGATTGGTGAATCGAGATAAAGTTTCTATTGATGAAGCAAAATATGAAGTTATGGAGCGTGAGCGGCAAAACTTAGAAAAATGGAGAAGGTTGTATGCAAAAGGGGATTCGAATTGGGTGAATTGGAACAAAAAATATTATGATTTTGTCGTAAATACTTTTACTCATAATCAAGAAGAAACCTTTAAAATCGTCAAAGAGGCGATAGACAGTAAGTAGTAGGTCTTTCCCGCAATCTCATCCTCGCTTTGCATTTCTGGATTTCATTCGATATAATCGCTCTGAAATGATTGAAGCACCTCGAATATTTTCTGCAGGGATTGTTGATTTTAACACAAGGAGAATGACTCCCGAACAGACTGTAGAGCGTGGCATTCCACAAGAATTAGCCGGTCACGTAGCAGATTTGCGACAATATCCCATAAAGATTGCTGAATTTTTGCCAGAGGGAACTGTTTGGTTTGATCCAGAGCAACCATGGTATTTTAGATCTGTTTTGGGAAATCGAGATGCGGTACAAAAATTGCAGCAAAGTGAAGTTTTGATTCTCAGTGGCTCTGGTATGTCTGCTTATAAATTCCAAGAAGGAGAAGTGCCAGCAGATCCTCCAGATGAAAGGGATGTTGAACATCTGCAGCAAGCAGAAACAATAGTACGAGATCATTTGGGTCAGGGGAAATGGGTTTTGGGTATTTGTTTTGGTGGGCAGTTAAGCATGCACGCGGTCGGGGGAACACTGGGAAGACTACCAAACAACGAATATGGACATACGGTAACAGAAGCAGGATTTCTTCCTCACCAACTTACAGAAGCAGGCAGAAAAGATGAGGTTTTCGGTGGTCTACCAGACATATATTATGCTTCCCATTTTCATAGCGATTACGTTGATAAGCTTCCAAGGGTAGGAACAAAAATTCAAACAAGTAGCGGAGCAATAGAAGTGGTAAAAGCAGAAGTACTTGCAATAAGGCAGGGATTTTTAGGAAGAAATGGATCAGAGAATCAAGGAAAAACGTATACCCATGCAGCTGTTGTGGAATTTGATAATGGTGCGAGACTGTATCATTCACAACCACATTTGGAAATGTCAAAAGAAGGAAGAGCTAATTTTTTTATTCGTAAAGTTGGATGGTTATTGGCAAAGGAAGAAGAAATGGGAGAAGAGTATGCAAGAAGGGCAGGAGAGGTTTCTGTTGCGGATTATTCAGCATCAAGCGTTATTACTGAATTTGCCGAAGCTTATAAAAATCACTTGATTCAAGATTTCTGGCAAACAGTGACACCAGCAGCAATTTATAATCTACAACAATATCTAGAAGAATAACGTGTTTTTAGGTTTGGTTTGACTTTTAGATAAAGATTGTTATACTTACAGTGCTTATTTTGCCTATGGCAGTACCTGTGAGTGAATTAGGACAACGCAAAGACAACATATTAGACGGAAATCCCCAGAAAGATGGGGACGAGTCACCTTTGTGGCTTACTCCGGATAGATTAAGAAGAGCAGAAGTTATCCTAAGAAAGATGAACCTCTACGACCCTGCGGAAACCCAGATGTACGTAGACGCGCTTAACGACACATCAAACAGAGCTCATTTCTCTGATCCTCCAGCTACCATAGAAGCACTGCAAGCTTATGCTGCAAAAGAAGGACATCATGTCCTTGTATCTGTTGCTAAAGTGAAAGATCCACAAAATAGATATCAATATGTTCCAGTTGGAGGAGCTGGAATTGAAGATGCAGCCCCAAACCAAGAGGATCATTTCATGGTGAGAGTTGTGATAGCAAAAAAATTCCAAGGGAGATATGGGCTTGGTAAAAAAACAGTTCGAAGCACAATAAATTATGCAGCAAGACATCGGGCAAGTGATGGTAGAGTGCGCAATAAGCTTGATGTTGCAATCATCAGAGGAGTTGCAGGATCTGATTATATGGAAGATACAGTTAGGAAAATGTTTCCTAATCGCGTAGGAATTTTAAAAGAACAAGTCAATGTCCCCATCCCTCTAAAAGAAGGAGTTGCTGCGATTGTTAAAAGAGATGTGGCACGTTATTCATACAATCTTGAAACTTGGAGACAAATAACTGGAATAGAAGCTGAACCTCCTCGTAATGTCCCATCAAAATAACTCTTAATTCCGCTTGCTATTTTTTTGTGTTAGTGTTAGAGTAGGGGTGTTTTTATGAAGGTAACTGCGACAGAATACGTTCGGTTTTTTCATACAATAGGAAACTTAAAAAAACTTCCTCGAGCCGGGTGGGTTATGGAAAAAGTCAAAGACCCCGAAAGCGTTGCGGAGCATTGTTACAGACTTGCTCTTATGGCGATGGTGCTTGTTCCAAAACTTGGCAAATCTCTTAATGTCGATAAATTAGTGCGGATGGCTCTGCTGCATGATATTGGAGAAGCAATGACTGGTGGAGATTTGGTTTTTATGCGAAAAGGCATAGTTGATATTAAAGTACGGGATAAAAAAGAAAGACAAGAGCGGGAAGGTATTGTAAAAATGTTCCGTCGTGTCGGAGAAGGGGATACGCAAGTGGTATTGTATAACGAACTTACCGAAAGAATAACTCCAGAGTCAAAAATCTTCTGGCAGCTTGATGTTTTGGAAATGGCCGAGCAAGCATTAGAGTATGAAGAGCAAGAAAAAAAAGCGCTTGATGAGTTTTTTACCAGCGCCGAGATAGAAATAAAACATCCATTATTAATAGATATGTTTTCTCGAATTGTAAAAGCAAGGAAGCAGAATAAAAAACTATGAAAGTTTCAGATGTGATGTCCAGGCAAGTTGATTTTGTTACAACCACAACATCCGTTCGTGATGTCGCGAGGCTCATTTTTGGCAGAGGAGTCAATGGTGTTCCGGTTTGTGATGGGAAAAAAGTTGTTGGATTTGTTACTGAGCGAGATATTCTTGAGAAATTCTACCCAAGCATGCAGGAGTTTGTCGAAGATCCCTTGCACTCTGGTGATTTCGAAGCCATGGAGCAAAAGGCAATAGAGGTGTTTTCTTTAAGTGTTGAAAAAGTAATGAGTAAACATCCAACAACAGTCACAGCAGAGACACCTATTCTCCGTGCACAATCGTTGATGTTTGTTCATAAGGTGGGAAGGCTTCCTGTGGTAGATGGTAAAGGAAATTTAGTTGGGATTATTTCTAAAGGAGATATTTTTCGAGCAGCAGTTGGTGACAAGTTGCCACTTTCAGCAAGCGAAGAATACCATGATTGGCTATCAAAGCATTACGATTTAGTTGTTGATTGGGGGAAAAGGTTAGGACACGAAGTGCCTGATTTGACAGCGCTTCTTAAAAAAGAAAAAGTACAAAATATTATTGATGTTGGCGCAGGTACTGGAGAACACGATATTGCTTTGGCGAAAAACGGTTTTACTATGCTTGGGCTTGAGAGTAGTAAGCTTATGTCAAATGCCGCACAAGATAAAGCAGATAAATTACCAAAAGAAATTTCAAAAAGATTGCATTTTGTTGGTGGAGATTATATTCAAGCTTTAAAATCTCAACAAGGATCTTACGACGCTGCAATTTTTATGGGGAATGCATTGCCTCACTTGGACGATAATTATGAGCAGGTTGTAAAATCTGTGTCTAAAATTCTTCAAAAGAATGCGCTCATGATATTTCAAGTTGTTAATTTTGAGAAGGTGTTTCAAGTGAAAAAAAGATTTCTCGATTTTAACTTTGCAAATTCGAGGCTGGGACTAGAGTACGAACATATATTTTTAGAATATTATGATCCTCCACGAAAAAAGAATGGTCCTTTAACCTTAACAATGGCAATTTTTGATTTTGATGGGAGCAAATGGAAGCATCGAACGATGAATTCAGTGTCCATTGCGCATGTTGGAAAGAAAGAAATTACAGAGCTGCTTGAAAAAAATGGTTTTAAGGATATTTCGTTTTATGGCAGCATGTTTTGGAGCCCGTTATTTGTCCATCCATTCAAACCTTTGGAAAGTGATTGGTTAAATGTGGTGGCAAGAAGATAGCTTATGCGAAAAATTAGCATCGTTGGGTTAATAATTTTCCTCTTATTTTCTATAACTTCCTCTGTGTCTCTTGCGCAGAACGAAACGCCAACGCTTGTGATGCAAGCATCAACAGATGCATCTTTGACAAGCACGCCATCTGCTGCAAAAGAATCTGACTATCAATTGCCATATCCGGGTTTGCTTCCTGACAGTCCTTTATACGGCTTAAAAACACTTCGGGATAAAATCGTGTCTTTTATGATTTCTGATCCTTCTAAAAGAGCAGAGTTTGATGTATTGCAAGCAGATAAAAGGCTTGCTGCATCGCTTGCAATGCTTGATTCAGAAAAAGGAAAAGAAGCTCTTGCCGTCTCAACAATTTCTAAAGGTGAAAACTATTTTGAAGACGCTCTTTCTAATGCCAAGCAGGCAAAAAAAGAGGGAACGAACAGTAATGACATTAAGCAAAAACTGATTACTTCTTCACAAAAACATGAAGAAGTACTGAAGCAGTTAGAAAAAACAGTCCAAAAATCTTTTAAACGAGATTTTGCAATACTTATCCAACGGATGGATAAGATTGAAAACCAGGTCAATCAACTATAGCTTTTTTACTAGCATAAATTTTGAATATTGATCATAATTTTAACTCAATATATTTTATCTCTCTAAGCACATTTCAATCATTTTTTACTCGTTTTTTTCCTAATTAAGAGAAACTGCTATTAGCGAGGCTAACTACCGGCACCTGATTATTTTGATACAGTTATTTCCAGTTGACTCAGCAGATCTAGTGCCATAATATGGTCATTAGCACTAGATATAGCGTTCTTTAAAAGAAACAGGAAAATAGAAAAGATTTGTTTTTTCGCCCTTTGACTAGTATATTTTTATGAAATGTCCGTACTGCGGAAGCCGTGAAACCGAGGTTGTTGAGACAAGAGATAGCGAGGATTTGGAAACAATCCGAAGACGAAGAGCCTGTCTTGTCTGCGACAAGCGGTTCACGACCTATGAGCGCGTTGAGAATGTACACCTTATTGTGATAAAAAAAGACGGTAAGCGTGAACAGTTTGACCGAGATAAGCTTAAAGGGGGAATTCTTAAAGCCGCAGAAAAGACAACAGTTCCTCACGAGGAAATAGAAAAAATTGTTGTAGAAACAGAGCGGGAACTGAGAAGCGGAGAAACAGTCGAAATAGAAAGTAAAAAAATTGGGCAGCTCGTATCAGCGCGTTTAAAGAAAATCGACAAAGTTGCCTATATTCGATTTTCAAGTGTTTTTAAGCGGTTTGTTGATGTTGAAGATTTCGAAAAAGAAGTGCAAAAATTAATTAAATAAAAACTATGAAACTTGATGGTGTAAGAGAAAAAGTATTTCTAGATAGATACTCTTTGAAAAACAAGAAAGGTGATCCTGTGGAAAAAACACCAGAAGAAATGTGGCGAAGGGTTGCCAAAGGTATTGCGTCTGTTGAAAAAAAAGACAAAAGAAAATTGTGGGAAGATAAATTTTACGGCGCAATGCAGGAATTTAAATTTGTTCCAGGAGGAAGAGTTTTAGCAGGAGCGGGAACTGGATACGCAGTAACATTTTATAATTGCTTTGTTATTCCTTCACCGCCAGATTCTCGTGATGGCATTTTAGATAATTTAAAGGCGATGATCGAAATCATGGCGCGGGGTGGAGGAGTAGGCGTCAACATCTCATCGTTACGACCTCGAGGTGCACGAGTTCGAAAAGTAAATGGATTCTCCTCTGGTCCTTGCAACTGGGCAGAAATGTATTCTCTTGCAACCCACGATATTATTCAGCAAGGTGGATCGAGGCGTGGTGCGCTCATGCTTATGTTGTGGGATTGGCATCCAGACATCGAAGAATTTATTACTGTCAAACAAGATCTCAGCCGAATTAATGGTGCAAATCTTTCGATCTGCGTTTCGGATGCGTTTATGGATGCAGTGAAAAAAGACGCAGATTGGGATTTGGTATTTCCCGACATCGAAGATCCAGAATACGACAAAAAATGGGATGGCATTTTAGACCATTGGAAAAAGCTTGGGAAAAAAGTAAAAGTTTTCAAGACAGTAAAAGCAAGACACATCTGGGATCTTATTTGTAACGCAGCATGGCGATCGGCAGAGCCAGGACTTGTGTTTATGGAGCGATACAATAAATGGTATAACAATTGGTATTGGAATACGATTAATTGTGTCAATCCCTGCGGTGAAGAAGGATTGCCAGCGTGGGGTGTTTGTAATCTTGCTTCGTTAAATCTTTCGGCATTTGTAAAGGGTTATAGCGTTGATAAGCCAGGAGATATGGATTACAAGAGTCTTTCTGAGCATGCAAAAATTGCGGTTCGATTTCAAGACGATGTCGTTGATGCAGATCAGTATATTTATCCAGAAATAGAAGAAATGCAGCATCAGGGAGAACGACGTATTGGCCTTGGTACGCTTGGTCTTGGTGATGCGCTTATTAAAATGCACCTTCGGTATGGATCCAAAGAGAGTCTTGAAGTGGTGGACAAGATTTACAAAACCATTCGGGATTCTGCATACGAAGAATCGGTAGCTATTGCAAAAGAAAAAGGTGCATTTCCAAAAATTAATGTGAAGAAGCATTTGCAGGGATACTTTATTAAAAAATTGCCAAAGCATGTTCGCGACCAGATGAAGAAAAACGGCATCAGGAATTCGATGCTTTTACAGGCAGCACCAACTGGTACAACGAGCTTGTTGTCTGGTGCATCGTCTGGAATAGAGCCAGTGTATGAATTTGAATATACACACAATGGTCGTTTGGGAAAGCAGCTCGTGTTTCACTCGCTCTATGGAGAATGGAAAAAAGCCCATCCAAACGACAAGCGCCCAGACTATTTTGTAACTGCAAATGACTTGTCTCCAGAAGACCATGTTCTTGTGCAGTCGGTTGTACAAAAATATGTTGATGCATCGATTTCCAAAACAGTGAATGCGCCAAATGCGCATACTGTTGAGGATGTGAAGAAATTGTATTTAATGGCATACGAAATGGGATGCAAAGGAATTACCTATATGCGAGATGGATCGCGCTTGGGAGTATTACAGCGAGTTGATGCAGCAGCAGACGCCAAAAAAGCGGAGGAAGCTCAAGCTGCCCTCATTACACAAAAACCAGTATCACCTCGTCCGATGATGGTTGAGGGAGTAACGTACCAGACCCACACGCCAATTGGCCAGGCATTTATAACCATTAATCATAACGAGCACAAAGAGCCGTTTGAAGCATTTATTACGGTTGGAAAGTCTGGGTCGGATGTTGCTGCAATGGCAGAAGCGTTGGGGCGAATGATTTCTTTAAATCTCAGGCTCGCTGGGTCAATTCCAGCAAGGGAAAAAGCACGCCAAATTGTTGCACAGTTAGCTGGTATTGGTGGCGCACGAAGCATTGGTTTTGGAAAAGAAAAAGTCAGATCGTTGCCCGACGCAGTTGCAAAAGTTTTTGCCAAACACTTTGGATTTAGTGTCAATGGTCATGTCGAAGATAAAATTGTTGAGCAAGTTAACGCGGGGAATGGCAAAGTGGCAGCAGATGCTATTCTGGCACATCCTCTTGCTGCAGCGAATGGGCATACCAACGGTGGTGACACATCGAATGGTAATGGTCACTTGGTAACAAATGGAGTTATAAAAGCGGACATCAGTGGCGCAAATGGAATGGGTGAGGGAAAAAGTGATGTCATTGTTATGCAGCAGCTAGCGCTTGATGGTAATGGAGCAGCAATTGCTCGTCAAGAAGTGAGCTTTTCTTCCGATGGTGGAGCAACAAGCCTTTTTGATATTTGTCCAGATTGTGGATCAGGAACTCTTGCGTACGAAGAAGGTTGCAAAAAATGCTACAGCTGTGGATATTCCGAGTGTTAATGCTTCTTTTCCCTCTTGAAAAATAGTTAGTAGAAGATTATTATTAAGTCGAAACATAGGTAATCATGGTGAAAATCCATGGCAGTGCCGCTAC
>CAZKLH010000027.1:0-11233 GCA_964553595.1 uncultured Gammaproteobacteria bacterium
ACCGATATCTACACCTGGACTTAGACTCTTTACATACACGACGCTCTTACGATCTGTAAAAAACAAAGGAGAAGTTACCATGTGGTTAACCTATTTTACAGAAGGCCTGGCGATAGAATTAGCAAAAATAAAAGAGCGGGTTGAAGGGATATCGATTGATGCCAAGCTTAAAGAAAAACTTGGTGGAAAGCCATTGTTGTTGTCGGACAGGCAGTTACGCATTATTGAATATATTCAAAAAACAGGATATTTACAAAACAAAGCATTTAAAGCATTGTTTCCCATGGTTTCTGAAGATACAGTATTGAATGAATTGAAAGCGTTATTAAAAACAGGACTTATCAAAAAACACGGTACTACCAAGGCATCAAAGTATGTAATGGGAAATTAGCTGATTGCGCCTGCTAAGGTTGGAACCGGGGGAGTATCAATGCGAACCGTATTATCCGCGTTAGCTATCAGTCTTATACCACTGGGGGATTTCAATATTGGCGAGAAATTCGTCACTACTTTTTTTGCAGAATCATTTATTGCTTTAGATAAGGGTGAAGGCATTAAAATAGACTGAAGCTCGGCATTCCCAGCAAATTCTACCAATAAATTGTTGAATACGTGATGAGAGGCTCGGTGAAAGATACCAAAATCTGGTCCAGTGAAATCATACGTTCCCGGGGTTGATTCAGTTGTGTCCTGTGGTTGTTCGAGGACAAAAAAATATGGACTCTTATCTTTTGGATTGGAAGAACGAACAATAACGCGGTTTTGTGAAAACGCTTCTATAAGATGACTGAGTTTATCGGAGCCCTGTTGAATTCCTGTTTTAAAATCACTGCTGGCTATAGTAGACAAGCCTTCTGTTACAGCTGTTAAGCTTGTGCCAACCTCTTGTGTAAGATAGCGACCAAAAGTAGGCCCCCAATGTTCTGGTAAAATGATGTCTCTTGAGATAGGCTGTTCATTTGTTGGAGGAATATCCATGAATTTACTATATCACCTTGTTTAATTTTTGTGCAAGATACAAGATTCTATCGTTGCGGTCAGTAAGAGGCTGGGGTATAATGCAATAAGATTTTTACACTTCTTATCATGACATTTTCAAAGCTTTCTTCTTACTTCGAAAAACTAGAAAAAACAGCCTCAAGACTTTCTTTAATTGAAATTCTTTCTGACTTGTTTAAGCAGTCCTCAAAAGAAGAAATAGAAAAAATTGTATACCTCACGCAAGGCCGAATTGCTCCATTTTTTGAACCAACAGAAATTGGTATGGCAGATAAAACTGTCGCTCAGGCAATTGCTCGTGCATATGGATCGGACAAAGAAAAAGTATTAAAAGAATATAGCAAGCTTGGAGATATGGGCCTTGCGGTTGAGGCAATAAGCAGTCGGGAGAAAACTAACAATAGCACTATATCTGTTTCTGACGTGTTTGAAATTCTCACTCACATTGCCAAGACTTCTGGGGAGGGGACAGTAGAAAAACGGCAACACTTGCTTTCTGATTTATTGCAAAAAATAGATCCAATATCGGCAAAATACTTAGTGCGAATTCCATTGGGAAATCTTCGTTTGGGAATCGGTGACCCAACAATTCTTGATGGTCTTGCCACTGCAAAACTTGGCGACAAAACGCAAAGAAAATTGTTGGAGGGCGCATATAACCGAACGTCCGATCTTGGACTTATTGCAAAAACATTGTGGACGCATGGCCTCCGGTCAGTGCAAAAACTTACCGTGCAAGTTGGTAAGCCAATTCGATCAGAGCTTTGTGAGCGTTTGCCAAATCCAGAAAAGGTTATTGAAAAGATGGGAACGGTTGATGTGCAGTATAAATACGATGGGTTTCGCGTGCAAATTCATAAAGACGGAGAGAAAGTTACAATGTTTTCGAGAAATCTGGAGAGTATGACGCACATGTTTCCAGAGCTAATTTTAGCAACCAAAAAACAAGTAAAAGCAAAAACAGCGATTCTGGATACAGAAGCATTGGCGTATAATCCAGAGTCAGAAGAATTTTTGCCTTTTCAAGAAACAACAAAACGAAGAAGAAAACATGGTATCGACGAAATGGCACTAAAGCTTCCTTTAAAGGCATTTGTGTTTGACGTGTTGTATAAAAATGGGCAGTCGCTTATCGATGAACCGTTAACAAAGCGTATAGAGATTTTAAAACAAACTGTGCATACAGACGAGATCCTTATTCCAACAAAAAATCAAACAATTTCTGATCCAAAAAAACTTTCTGTTTTGCTTGAGGATGCAATTTCTAAAGGACTCGAGGGTGTTGTGGTAAAGCGACTCGATTCTCCCTACGAAGCAGGAGGACGCAATTTTAATTGGGTCAAGCTTAAGCGTCATTCAGCTGGTGAATTGCATGACACGATCGATTGTGTTTTACTTGGATATATTTTTGGAAAAGGGAAGCGAACAGCATTTGGCGCAGGAGCACTTTTGGTTGGGGTCTATGATAGTAAAAAAGATGAATTTGTTACGGTGTCAAAAATTGGCACAGGGCTTTCTGATGAGGAATGGCGGGAGATTCATACACGTGCAGACAAAATAAAATTAGACCACAAACCAGCCCGCGTTTCATCGGTTATTGTTCCCTCAGTTTGGATAAAGCCAGAGATTGTTATAGAAGTATTGGCAGATGAGATTACAAGATCACCAATTCATACAGCTGGTTCTTCTACGTCACAAGATGGCGTTCGGGAACCAGGATTCGCGCTTCGATTCCCACGGCTTGTGTCGTTTCGAGGAAAAGACAAACGAGCAGAAGACGCAACAACAGTCAAAGAATTAATTGGAATGTATCAACAGCAAGGTAAATAGAAGCTTTAGCCTCTTTTTAGGGCTTTCTTTTTGTCCTCAAATTCAGCTCTGGATATCTCACCTTTTACAAACCGCTCCTTTAGTAGTTCAAACGAGTGGTCGTAGGTGTTTGTATTCTCAAAATTTGAAGACGAAGGGGAAAAGATAAGGTCAATAAGGCCTGCTAAAAGCATAAATGGCAAAAGAAAGAGTAGGACAGCAAGGAGAATGCCAAAAAACCCTCCTCCCCAAAAAACTGGATTAAATCCATGAGGCCAAGTGATTGGCCGAAAAGCAATAGTTCCGATTGGATGAATTGCGTGTAACATATTTATTATGTGGCATTATAGCTTGCAAAACTAAGAAGAACATAAGAGCTCTATGTTACAATATTCGATAGTGAAATACGTTTCTGACTTGCATTTACACTCCAAATACTCCCGCGCAGTTTCTAAAGATATGGAATTGCCAACGATGGCACTGTGGGGCAGAAAAAAGGGTATTGATATTTTGGCAACAGGCGATTGGACACATCCACTGTGGGTTCGAGAGTTAAAAAGCCAGCTTGAAGAAGTTCATGACGGTCTCTATCGGTTAAAAGGAGCCCCAAAAAGTAGTAAAAAAGAACCGTTGTTTTTATTATCGGTTGAGATTGCAAGCATCTTTTCGCACAAAGGCAAGCTTCGCAGGATTCACAATTTATTATTTGCACCAAACTTTTCGGTTGTCGACAAAATCAGTAATGAGCTAAGGAGACGAGGGTGCAACCTTTCCTCTGATGGGCGACCAATAATCGGTCTTTCTTCAAAAGAGTTATTGGAGGTGGCATTTTCTGTTGACAGGCGAGTAATTCTGATTCCTTGTCATGTCTGGACACCGCATTTTGGGATGTATGGGAGTGCATCGGGGTATGATTCGATTTTAGAAAGCTTTGATAAGATGGGGAAGTATGTGTATGGTATTGAGACTGGAATTTCTAGTGATCCCTTAATGAATTGGCAAATTCCAGATCTTGATGAAAAATCGATTCTTTCTTTTTCTGACGCGCATTCACCTGCAAAAATGGGGAGAGAAGTAACAGTTTTTGAACTCAGCACGCTGAGCTACAACGAAATCGGCAGAGCGATTGCAAGTCCCGATGATAAAAATAACATTGCGTATACTGTTGAGTTTTATCCAGAAGAGGGTAAATACCATTACACTGGACATAGAAACTGCAAGGTGATATTAAGCCCAAAAGAATCAAAAGAAAAAGGAAATATCTGTCCGGTTTGTAAGAAGCGACTAACCGAAGGAGTATTGTATCGAGTGGAACAACTCGCCGGGAGCAGTTTTGATTTGTCGGAACAATCAGATCAAGACCTTCAATCTGTACGATGGATTCGCGATCCAAAAAGACTTCGCCCGCCGTATGTAAAACTGGTTCCATTATTGGAAGTTATTGCAGAGTCACTTTCTGCAACCGTTTCGAGTGGAAAAGTAAAAGAGTTGTATCATACGCTTGTTGATTCGCTCGGGTCTGAGTTGGCGGTTTTGTTGGAAGTGGATTTGCAGATCATCGAGAACCATGCTGGATATAAAGTTGCCGATGGAGTTAGGCGGGTAAGAATGGGAACAATCGCTGTTGATCCTGGGTATGATGGTGAATATGGAAAAGTAAATATCTGGAATCACCAAGAGAAACCTGTCGAAGTAATGCAAAAACCAGACGGAGCAGAATCGCAACTTGGTTTGTTTTAATACGTGCTATAATGCAGATAATTCAATTATGAAACTTATTGTTGGTTTGGGAAATCCAGGAAAACAATACGAAAAGACTCGCCACAATCTTGGATTTATGGTTTTGGAGCATTTTGTGAAAGACTCTGAGCCAGTCGAAAAAACAGTCTGGGTAAATGAAGTGCGTTTTAAAAGTGACATTTTGACTCTTGAATGGCAACCAAAACACGGCTCTTTGGAAAAAATCATTGCAGTAAAACCAAAAACACACATGAATAATTCAGGAATGGCTGTTTCTCTTCTCGCAAATTTTTATAAAATTCCAGCGTCTGATATTTGGATTGTGTACGACGATCTCGATTTACCTCTTGGAACAATGAAGATACGAAATGGGGGAGCATCTGCAGGACATAAAGGAGTTGAATCAGTTATTGCATCTTTGGGTACCGACAAATTTTGGCGCTTCCGATTAGGAATTGGTGTTCGTCGTAATGCAAGCGATCACAAAGAGGGTGAGAGAGGGCAGGCAATTTCTCGCCAGACAATAAAAAATGCAGAAGATTATGTATTGGGAGTATTTTCTGGAAAAGAAAAAGGAAAAGTTAGGGAACTTCTAAAAAACGGGTCGAAAGCATTGCAGGAATCTCTGGAGCACGGACTTTCGGAAGCCATGAATAAGTTCAACACAAAGTAATAATGCAATCTGTTGGCGGCATCCTCAAAAAATTTAATCCAGGCAATGATAAATTTATCTCAAGAGAATTTCAATCGTTTGGTATCCACATGGCCGAAAAGCTCGATGACTACAAGCATAGAAGTTTATATATTAAATTAGCAAAAACGGTCCACCGTTCCATCTTGGAAAAAGCATTGTCATTTGTTGTTGACAGTAATGCAAAAAATAAAGGGGCTTTGTTTATGTGGAAGTTAAAGGAGCTTAAAACGCAGAGTATAAAAATAAAAGATGTTCCTCAGTCTAAGCAAACATGACGAAAAAAAGTGTCGGCATTTTTCTTCTTTCAATTCTTTTGGTTATTCTGGCAGTCATATTCCAGCAGAAGCTCTCGCAATTCCGCTCTCTTGGTCTTTTAGGAATATTTCTCATTAATTTTTTTGGTAGCGCAACGCTTTTTTTACCAGCACCCGCTCTTGTTTTTGTTGTTGCAGGAGGGCTCTTGTACCAGCCAATTTTGGTTGCTCTTGTATCGGCTGTTGGATCGGCTTTGGGAGATATGCTTGGATTTTTTCTTGGACAATCGGGAAAACAGCTCTTTGGCAGTAAATCAAAATCGACGATTCTGCAGAAATCCTTAACGATTGTGTTTAAGCGTCATGCAGGAATATTAATTTTTCTTTTTGCTCTTATTCCAAATCCATTCTTTGACGTTGTTGGTATTTTAGCCGGAATTTTATCATATCCGCCGATGCGGTTTTTTATGATTCTTGTTATCGCGCGGTTTATTCGAGATGTGCTTCTAGCCTATTTTGGTGCGAGTCTAGGCGTTCCTCATTAATACTATGAAGCAGGCTGTCAAGGTTTTTATTACCGGATATGTACACGGTGTTGGGTTTCGTAAGTTTATCAAGCAAAACGCGAGTAAATTGCAGATTGCCGGTTTTGTAAGGAATGCCGTAGGTGGCGTGGAAGCGCTGTTTTGTGGAGAGCAGGAGGCAATTGAACAGATGATCGTTTTGTGTCGAAAGGGACCAATGTTATCTATCGTTAAAAATGTCAAAATCATGGCACATGATACAAAAGAAGAACTTACTGGATTTGAAATTGTGATGTCGTAGGGGTTATTTTTCCTTGAGGGCTTGTTCGATCGCAGTTTTAAAGACAGTATATGGTTCTGCGCCAACGATAAGAGTGCCATTCACAACAAATGTTGGCGTGCCAGTAATTCCTGCTTGTTGTCCATCTGCTAAATCCAACAGCGCTTTGCTTTCATCCTTTTTGCCATCGAGGCACGATCGGAATTGATCTTGATTCATGCCAAGTGTTCCGGCCGCTTGGGTTAACGTATCTGTTGCATACATGCTTATATCAGATTCCGGCGGTTGGTTTTTATATAAATAGTCGTGGAATTCCCAGAATTTCCCAAGATCGTTTGCGCATTCAGCTGCATCTGCTGCAACTGTTGATGCTGGTCCCAAGAAGGGGAATTGTCTAAATGCAAATTGCACTTTGCCGGTGTCCACATAATCTTTCATAAGCTGTGGTTCTGTTTCCGTAAAAAATCGCTCGCAAAATGGACAGCGAAAATCTGCGAATTCAACAATCGTTACCTTGGCGTTCTTATTTCCTTTTGTTGGAAAATGTCCAAGCCCAATAAACACTTTTTTTACGGGCGTTGGGGTTACTGCGAATTTCGTCTGTGTTCCCTGTACAGCTTGTTTTATTTTCCAATTACCTTCGAGGTATTGCACTTTTGTGTAGTAGGATCCAAGAAAAAATGACGCAATGATAAGCAAGACAACAAGGAGGGATCCGTGCGATTTTGGAATCTCTGTAGTGGTATGTTCTTTTGTAAGCAAAGCGGATTGGGGTTGAATAGTAATATCGTCTGAGGGCGAAATGTTTTTTGCAGAAGTTCGTCTTGGCATCAAGCTATTCTACGCGTTTTAAAAATTCTTTGTCAAGAACGAAAACAATTGCTAAAACTGTACGAATCGATAGGATTAGTATATAATAAGCAGATTCTTCTATGACACAACGATCCCTCTCAACTCTTGCGCAACGATTTGTTACCACCTTTGAAGAAGCAGAGCAGCCAGTACACGACCGGAAAATATCGGTAAATCCAATTGTGTTAAAAGTTGCATCGTGGTACGAAAAAGTACGAAATGCAATGGAATATCGCGAAGAAGAAGTGATTCTGCGGGCAGCAATTGAACGAATTTTGAGAAGACGTCTCTTGCTTGGGGGAAATGCAAAAACCACAGCAGAGCCATTAGTGAAAGAGCTTATCTGGGCAGGGTATTTATCTAACGGCACTGTTGCGCAGCATCTTGTTGAAGACGTAGAGAGATCAATCGATCTCTATTTGCAGCTCCGGTTAAAGGTGTTAAAAAAGCACAGGTTTCCAGATTACAAGATGAATGAATGGACATATCATCTTATGTCTTCAGACATTGAATACATCCTCAATCCGGTGCGAGAGAGGGAGCTCATGAGTAATTTCATGTTCCAAGTGCTTAAAGAACAAGTCTCTCTCCTTGATGATTCAGAGGAAACACGGAATGCTCAAGTATTTCTTGCCGTTCGCAAAGCATTTGATAAAGACGACGTTGCATTTTTGCGGTATCATTTGTTCCATCAGTTTTTTGGACCATTAACCTCGGAAAGCCTTGAACAAATCTCGACAGACTTTTTAAAAGGATATAAAGAAATACTTCGTCAAATGTTCTACCCGCGTAAAGAAAAAATTTATCGATATGTTAAAAATAGAAGCGCAGCATTTTTGGTGCTTGAGGATATCTTGCAAGAGAAAAAAGGATCTATAAAAACGCTCATGGAAAATCCGGAAGAACTGGAAAAAACAGTCTATTCAGCCTGCGAAAAACGGTATAGTAACATTGCCTCAAAGATTCGGCGTGCGGTTGTCAGGAGTGTCATATTTCTTTTGTTAACAAAGGTACTGATTGCTTTTGCGGTTGAGGGAAGCTACGACCGATTTTTTTATGGAAGAGTAATGTGGACGTCTCTTTTGATTAATATGTGTATCCCGCCATTGCTCATGCTTATTGTGAGTATTTTTATTAGAACCCCAGATGTAACAAATTCAAAACGAATTCTGTCGTATATTCAAACACTTGTGTTTGATGAGCAGCCGCGGCTAGGGGATTCTCTTGATTTGCAAAAAAAAGAAAGAGATTCTAGTTTTCTTGGATTTATCTTTCGAATGTTGTGGCTTTTGGCATTTCTTATATCGTTTGGCGCGATTGCGTTTGTATTAACAAAGCTCCATTTTAATATTATTAGCCAAGCTGTTTTTATGTTTTTCTTGGCAATCGTGTCGTTTCTTTCCTACAGGATTAGCATTACTGCACATTTGTATACTGTTGGAGAAAAACAGGGATTACTCACTCCTGTTATTGATTTTTTCTTTATGCCAATTATTCGCGTTGGGAGACATCTTACCGAAGGCATCGCGCAAATAAATTTCTTGTTGTTTCTCTTCGATTTGCTCATAGAAACGCCGTTTAAAGGATTATTTGCATTCTTTGATCAGTGGTTTTTCTTTTTGCACGCCAAGCGGGAAGAGTTGGAGTAGTATTCAAAATTCGTATTGACACCTCACAGTATCATTGGTAATATGGTTTAACAATTCACTTTATTTATGGCAGACATTATATTTACCGATCAGAATTTTGAGGGGGAAGCATTAAAAGCAACAATACCAGTGTTGGTAGATTTTTGGGCGCCGTGGTGCGGGCCGTGTCGTGCTGTTTCGCCAATTGTGGAGGAATTAGCTAAAGAATACGATGGAAAAGTAAAAGTTGGCAAGCTCAATGTTGATGAAAATCCAGGAACTGCTGGGAAATATGGCATCATGAGCATTCCCAGTCTTCTTATCTTCAAAAATGGAAATCCAGTGAAAACAATGATTGGCGCGCAGGGAAAAGAGAGTATTAAAAAAGGAATTGAAGAAGCACTCAGTTCGTAATGTGCTCGAGCGCAACATGTTCTTGTCGCTGGTTCAAAAAGAAATCCTAAGTACAAATCTCTAAGTTCCAAACAAATTTAAATAATCAAACAGTCAAAAATTCAAAATTGTTTAGGATTTAGATATTAGAAATTAGGATTTTTATTTATGTACGATGTTATTATTTTAGGATCAGGGCCAGCTGGTTTAACTGCCGCAATTTACACCACCCGAGCAAACCTCAAAACACTAATCATTGCCGGAGAAAAATGGGGTGGGCAGCTTATGCTCACAACACTTGTTGAAAATTTCCCTGGTTTCCCAGAAGGCATTCAGGGTCCAGATCTTATGCTTTCTATACGAAAGCAAGCAGAGCATCATGGTGCAGAAGTTGTTGAAGTCAATTTTAAAGAAGGAGATTTTTCAAAACAGCCACTTACTGTTACTGCTGATTCAAAAATGTATCAATCAAGATCGGTCATTATTGCAACGGGAGCTGATACAAAGTGGCTTGGTGTTAAAGGAGAAGAAGGGAAGATTGGTCGTGGAGTATCTTCGTGTGCTCCGTGTGACGCGCCTTTTTTCCGAGGTAAAAATGTGATTGTTGTTGGCGGAGGAGACAGCGCCATGGAAGAAGCAATTGTTTTGTCTGGAAGCGCTGCAAAAGTTACCGTTGTTCACAGGAAAGATTCATTAAAAGCGAGTAATATCATGCAGGAGAGAGCAAAGAAGAATCCAAAGATTAGCTTTTTGTTTAATATGGAAGTTGCAGAGGTTTTAGGAGAGGGGAATGTCACTGGCGTCAAGCTGCATAATGTAAAAACAGACGAAGTTTCAGAAATGCCAATAGATGGTGTTTTTGTGGCCATAGGGCATAGTCCAAACACGTCGGTTTTTAAAGGGATTTTGCTCGATGATCATGGCTACATCAAGATCCATGAGCATTACAAAACCAATGTTGCTGGCGTTTTTGTGGCTGGAGATGTGCATGATGCGAAGTACAAACAGGCAATAACTGCAGCCGGCTTTGGATGTGCGGCGGCATTGGAAGCTGAGCGTTGGCTTCAAGAGCAAAAAGAGCAATAACTTTTCTGCCTGTCTTTTCTCTATTGACAGTCGTTTTGTATCTATGGTAATATCCCTAGTATCCCGAAGGGAAAGCGGAACGTTTGCAATCGTTTTATGACAAGAATTTATCAAGTAGTACTTTTAGCTCAATAGGTATTTTTGCTGTCTTCTTGAAACGATTTTTGCTCTCTACCTCAATTCCTTCATAGTTTTTATTAAAAAATAGACCCGAATCGGGCTTTTTCACGGTGTAATAGGCTCGTCGCACATTTAACAATTTTTACTTACAGGGTTCCGTGTTGTCTCTCACGGGCCGTTAGTTCAGCTGGTAGAACACTTCATTTGCAATGAAGAGGTAGGGAGTTCGAGTCTCCCACGGTCCACCAGCAATTTAATGATTTAGTTGTTGGTTCTTGGTCTTCAGCAGTGGAAGTTCTCCACCTAAGACCAGAAACGAATAACTAAATTTGGCTCTTTAACAAGCGAAGAGAAAATTTTCCTCTCGATTTATCGAAGATCGGGAGGGAAAAAAAGCGTCTTTAAAGTTATGTTGAATCCCGCTTTGCGGGATGAAATGTACAATTTTAATAACTACTCATAATGCCAATAATGGATGCCTAGGAGGCTTTGGCCGAGGAAGGACGCATATAGGCTGCGATAGTCGTCGGGGAGGTGCCAAAAACCTGCGATCCGGCGGTTTCCGAATGGGGCAACCCACTCTGTTTTGCAGAGTAACCAAACATAAAAATAGTTCCGCAAGGGATTATATAGCGTTTGGTGGGAGACGGCGTGAACTGAAACATCTCAGTAACGCCAGGAATAGAAATCATTAGAGATTCCGTCAGTAGCGGCGAGCGAAAGCGGAACAGCCTAAACTTCAAATTTATTTGGAGGGTTGTAGGGCAAACGATATGTGATGTGCTGTGGATAGTAGAATAACTTGGAATAGTTATCCAAAGAGAGTGAAAGACTCGTACACAAAATGCACGGCA
>CAZKLH010000028.1:0-10925 GCA_964553595.1 uncultured Gammaproteobacteria bacterium
GAAATTACAGCTCAAAGTAAAAGATTTTAAGTAATATATTTTTTCTTAAAACGCTCCCAGTCCTCATTATTTCTAACGACTCTCAACTCCCGTTGAATAACTCTTCTCCTATGGGAGATTAATGGATCAAAATTTCCAGGCGATTTTGGAATTCTTTCAGGAACTTGATGAGCAACTTGATAGAAAGAATAGGATAATGGTCTATCTGGATCGAATACTTTATATCGTTTGTTGGCTCTAGAGGATAAGTCATTAGTTTTTGGCGGACTGATTGTAATAACAAGATTTATATTCTCCGGTTGGTGAGGTGGTTCAATTTGATTATCGGAATGAGAACCAGAGCGAACTGCACGAATTGATTGTTCCAAATTTTCGAGCCCAGAAGTTATTCGTTTTTCCATAAAAAAAACTCCCCTTAGCATTCGTAATTGGGGAGATTTAGTGTTTTTTGAAAATCTCCCAACTACGAAATGCAGTGTGGGAGTTGCTTAGTAATTCTAATCCAATTTGTGTGCGACGAATATCTATTCATAATTTGTTGAAGAACAACACAAAAGCTAGTCTATCCAATAATAAACTGCTTGTCAAGAGTAGGGAATCAATGTATGATGTAAGGGTGAAAACGACAAATTCAGGACAATTTTTAGGCAGAACAGTCATTGTTGATTGCCTCCATAAGGTTGGCGAAAAAGTAGAGCTTTTTGGTTGGGTGGAAACAGTACGAAGTCATGGAAAGATTGCGTTTCTCGATTTGCATGATCGTTCGGCAACGATTCAAGTTGCTGGATTCACAGAAGGCGTTGTAAAAAGTATCGCTTCGCTTCGCCAGCAAGATGTTGTCTGCGTTAAAGGAATTGTCAAGAAAAGAGAAGAACGGTATATAAATCAGTCTTCAAAAGCAGGATCAATAGAAATTCATGCATCAGAGGTTATTGTTATTGCAAATGCAGCAGAAATGCCATTTGATATGGGAGGAAAAGATTTGCACCTCGAGTTACCAACGCTACTTGATTATCGTTCGCTCTCGCTTCGTCACCATCGCATCTCGCCAATATTTCTTGTGCAAGCAGCTATCGCAAAGAGTTTCCGAGAAATAGCAGAGCAGCTTGGTTGTGTCGAGATTTTTATACCGACAATTGTCGCATCTGCAACCGAAGGAGGAGCGCAGGTATTTCAAATAGATTATTACGATAATAAAGCATATCTTGCACAAAGCCCGCAATTATATAAGCAGATGATGGTTCCAGTTTTTGAGCGAGTGTTTACCATAGCGCATGCGTATCGCGCAGAACCGTCGGTTACCACGCGCCACTTATCCGAAAGCACACAAATGGATTGTGAGTTTGGTTTTGTGACTTTTGAGACCTTATTGGATTTGCTTGAAGAAGTCGGCACGTATATTGTGACAAATACTGCAAAGCTCTGTGAAGATATTGTAAAACAATTTGGTCTTGAACCAGTTTCTGTTGGGAGCATTCCCAGATTATCGCTTCGAGAAGCACAAGAAATAATTTTTAAAGAATATGGGCGCGATGTTCGAAACGAAGATGATTTGGCACCAAACGACGAAGTTGATATTTGCGCGTGGGCCCTTAAAAATCATAAAAGTGATTTTGTTACTATTACTCATTTCCCAACTCATAAAAAACCATTTTATACCATGCCAGATCCAAAAGATCCAACGTTTAGTTTAAGTTATGACTTGTTATTTAGGGGAGTTGAGATTTTGAGTGGTTCTCAAAGAGTCAATGATTATCAGTCATTAATGAGCGCAATAAAAGAAAGAGGAATGAATCCAAAAGCTTTTGGACTTTATTTGCAGGCATTTCAGTATGGTATGCCGCAAGAAGGAGGATTTTCGTTTGGGCTCGAACGTCTCACCATGAAAATAATGGGAGTCCAAAATATCCGGGAGGCGTCTCTTTTTCCACGAGATATGGAGCGCGTCGATGAAAGATTCTCCAAAGCCAACAAAGAAGAATAAAAAGAGCAATCGGCTTATTGCAACACTAGCAAGCTTGCTCTTTTTTTTGTCGCCTTTTCTTATTGCTGGATTTCTTCTCATCATAAAAAAAGCAGACAGTGACGTACGATTACAAACAAAGCTCGTAAAAATACTTCCTTCTCCAGTTTCACTTGCAGGTATTGCAGGATATCCGGTTCTAACAAATGTACTCGGAGCAAATACAATTTCTTCTGAAAATGAAACTCTTTCTGCACAAGCCGCAATTGTTGTGGACAGCGCATCAGGTGTTGTGTTGTATGCAAAAAACCCGAACCTTCGATTTTCGATGGCATCGACAGCAAAAATTATGACAGCTTTAATTGGGATCGAATATTACAAGATGGACGATGTTCTTACTATTTTTTCTACAAATGTTGTTGAAACAAAAGTTGGTTTCTTGCAGGGAGAGCGTGTTTCTTTTAAAGATCTTCTATATGGTATGCTTTTGCCTTCTGGCAACGATGCGGCATTGGCAATTAGTCAAAATTACAAAGAAGGAGAGGACGCATTTGTCGCAGGAATGAATGAAAAAGCAAAAGAGTTTTCTTTGTTCAATACTCATTTCGCAGATCCGATCGGGCTTTCTGAAAACGACTATACAACAGCAGCTGATTTAGCAACGCTTTCTTCTTTAGCAATGCGTAATAGTACGTTTGCAGAAATTGTTAAAACCAAATATGCTTTCATAACCAACGTCGATAAGACCCGCTCGTATCAACTAGAAAATATAGATAAGCTTTTGGGAATGGATGGCGTCGATGGGATAAAAACAGGACATACAGATCAGGCGGGTGATGTTTTGGCTACATCAACTGTCGAAAATGGACATCGTTATATTCTCGTAATTTTAAAAAGTGAAGATAGGTTTGTCGACATGGCGAATTTATTGTCTCTTATAAAAGGTAATGTGAGATATACTGATTTTATTCGTTGACCCACGCGCTATTTACCGCGCTAACATACGCAAAAAATCCATTGTTTCCTTGAAAAACAATTATTGGCATAAGATACTGTTGTGCTTTTTCTCCAACATAATACGCTAAGAAAACGTCTGTTATGGAAACGTTTGCGTCAGGAGACATGTAAGACGCAATGTAGGCTTGGTGATTTTTTAGTTCGGTAAAAGCTTCCTGTGCTGTTTTAATTGGGTACGTCGCTGGAGACCCATTCAGGTTTGCGCTCGTGCTTGCAATTTCTTGATGGGTAAAGTTTGCTTCAACAACATCGCCAGTAGAATTTGTTCCAGAGCCTATAAAAACATTCATTGTTGAAAATGGTGGGTGAGGGTAAAGAATTGGTAATGTTTCTATGTCGGCTTGAAAAAAATCAACCCGTATCACTTGGGCATTGGATAAGCTTGGCGAGTTGGCAAGAACACCATTTTGTATTGAAAATAATTGGGCTTCTGTTTTTTGTGAGTCAATATCTTGTGGAAAAGAATCTAAAGAGGAAAGGAAGCTTTTCGCTTGACTTGTTGCGCTGTCTTCATTAGGAAGATTAGTAGCTTTTAATACAGTATCATTTGTCAGGAAATTTGACATCAGGGTAAAATTTAATGATTGAATATCAAAGAGCATAGTCCGCTGCAAGCTCCCTTGATCTGTCCATTTAAACAGTGTTTCAGAAAGTGCGGTTGGATTTTGATATAAGCTTATATGAGACATTTTTTCTTTTGCATGTTGCAGTGCTAAAAGATTTGGTTCGTAAAACACAATTTTATCAACGGTTGCTCGATCGGGAAGCGTCGGAAGAAAACCAGAATCTGTATTTATAGTATAGGTAAGTCGCTTCGCCGTTGCATTTTGTGGAAAATCGATCTTTGGCAATTTGCCAAAGGAAACTGTTGGTGGAGGTGGTGGCTGTAAGCCATTTATGGTATTTATAATAAATCGAACCAAAACAACGAGGACGAGTAATCCTGCAAGAGAAATCGATCCCCATTTGAGCAAAAGCTTTGTTTCCTCGGTTGCTTTATGAAGAGTGAGCATACCTTGAGTATAGGAAAAGTTTACGGTACAATCAATACTGCAATCTAAGAGATCATAAAATGAATAATTCTACAGATTCTGAAATGACTAAAAATCCCGTTCGAGTTCGTATCGCACCAAGTCCAACAGGGATTCCGCATATTGGAAATACAAGGACTGCACTGTTTAATTACCTTTTTGCCAAGAAGAATAAAGGAATATTTATTCTTCGTATAGAAGATACCGATCAAAATAGAATTGTTAAAGAAGCGATTCCTGCAATTCACGAGATTTTGGAATGGCTCACGTTATCGGTTGATGAAGAGTATGTGCAGTCAGAGCGTCTGGCATTATATAAGGAACACGCGCAAAAACTAATTGACAAAGGTTTTGCATACAATAAAGATGGAGCGGTTTGGATGAAGATTCCAGAGGGTAAAGCATTCTCGTGGGATGATCTTATTGGCAGTAAGCATATTGTTTTCGAGAGTAAATCAGTTGAGGATTTTGTGATACTCAAATCCGATGGTTTTCCAACCTATCATTTAGCAAGCGTTGTTGATGACCACCTTATGAATATTTCTCATGTTTTTCGTGGAGAAGAGTGGATATCTTCGACGCCGAAACATTTGCTTTTGTATGAAAGTTTTTCGTGGAAACCGCCATACTTTGCTCATCTGCCAGTTATTTTGGGACAAGATAAAACAAAATTATCAAAACGGCATGGGGCAAAATCGGTTCTTGATTATAAAAACGAAGGATATTTAAAAGAAGCGATTATTAATTTTATGGCATTATTGGGGTGGAATCCTGGGGGCGATAAGGAGATTCTCAGTATCTCTGATATGATTCAGTTGTTTGACATAAAAGATCTCAATACCGCAAGTCCAATTTTTGATGTAAAAAAACTTGAGTGGATGAATGGAATGTATATTAGGAAAATGTCAAGCAAAGATCTTGCACAAGAGCTCTACGAATTCTTCGGTAAGAGATATTCACTCGAGATTATAGAAAGAACAGCACCGATTATTCAGGATCGTATAAAACGATTGTCAGATTATCTTCCTCTTTGCGAATTTTTCTTCGATGACCCAAAAAAGTTTGAGATTGATCTTTCCTTACAAAAACCGCTCATTAAAAAAATTCATGATGTTCTTGTTGCTTTGGAATTGTGGAAAGCGGAACAGATTGGGACTGTTTTGCAGAAAATGGTAGCAGATCTTTCGTTAAAACCGAGTGACTTTTTCATGACTCTTCGAGTCGCAATAACCGGCAAAAAAATATCCCCGCCTCTTAATGAGTCAATGGAAATATTAGGAAAAGAAAAGGTGTTACAAATCCTCAAAAAATTATCTTTATGAAACTTGTTGCAAAAGGAATATCGTATGTCTTTGAACCAGTTTTTTTCTTTTTATCGATGCCGTTTCTTATTGTTTACAAGCAAACGCAAAATGCTGAGTATGCTTTGAAATGGGAAATATTTTCCGCTTTTTTTATTGTGGTTGGGACCCTTTTTATTATCTATGGAAAGCAAACCGGTTTATTTTCTGACTACGATGTTTCCAAAAAAGAACAGCGTCATATTATGTATCTGGTTTTGTTTCTTTTGGGTCTTGTTTACCTATCTGCGTCAATTTTTTTTAAAGGTTTGTTTTTTCCTTTGTCAATTATTACAGTTGGAATAGTGCTTGGTGTTGTTATTTTTGAGCTGGTCGACTATTATTTAAAAGCGAGCGTGCATGCAGGAGTTATTACAGCATGGGTTGTGTCGATGGGGATTCTGTATGGTGATATTGCGTTGTTCGCAACAGTTTGGATGATTCCTGTTATGTCGTGGGCTCGTATTTCTTTGAAGAAGCATACGCCCAATGAGGTAATCACTGGAATTATTATTGGGACTGGCATTACACTCGGGACATTCTTTTTTGGCAAAAAGCTTTATTTCTAATATGATTGATCTAAAACGATTAGCTGCTTCATTCCACTTTGCGTCTGAAGGAATTTGGCATGCATTAAAGGAAAATCAAAATCTGCGGATCGCTTTTATTGAAGGTCTTGGTGTCTCAATACTATCATTACTTTTTCAAATCACTGCAGTTGCTGCATGGATCGTTATATTCATGGCATTTCTGTTAATAATATCCGAAATGATTAACACTGCATTTGAAGAAATTGTGAATCTTATAACAAACGAACATAGAAAAGAGGCAAAGATAGCAAAAGATGTTTCTGCTGGAATGGTATTACTCATGCTTATTTTTTCCCATGCAGTATGGCTATTAGTATTTGTTCCTCATGTTATAGATTTGTTTACTAACTTTCGGTAATCCTCTGGAGATTTAGAAGCCAGTCATTGAACTATTAAGCTGTGTGTTGATGGCTTGATTAATGCCGTTTATTGCGACAATTGTATACCAAACAGAAAGAAACAAAGAAACAAGAGTAATAACAATCGCTGCTATGCCAATTCGTTTTGAAACACTGTCTTGTGCTCGCAAATATTTTACTCCCCACCATAGTCCAGATGGTGGAACAAAAAAACTCGCAAGATAAATTGAAATTTGTTTACCAATGGTTGTAGAAAGTTTGTCTTTTAATTTATGTCCGCAATTCGGGCAAAAAAAGTAAGAAGGGTCAGATGTGGCTTTACATTTTGGGCAAGAGACAACCGGTTCCATACTGCAAGTATTGTATCACAGCAGCAACGATATATGATTAGTTCAATAATCTTGATAGACATTTCGGTGTTTTGTGTTAAGATAAGAGCGCAATATGTATGACAAATAAAGAAAAAGTAAAAGAAATATTAAAACGGCTATCGAAAGTGTATCCAAATCCCAAAAGTGCACTGGAGTTCGAAAATCCTCTCCAGCTTCTGATTGCAACGATTCTTTCGGCGCAAGCAACAGACAAGCTTGTGAATCAAGTCACACCAGCCCTATTTAAAAAATACAAAACTGCAAAAGATTTTGCAAACACACCAATAGAAGAATTAGATAAAGAAATTAATCGGGTAAATTTTCATAACAATAAAGCCAAATCAATAAAAGCAGCGGCGACAATTATAGACGAAAAATATAATGGAAAAGTTCCCGATACTATGGAAGAATTAGATGCATTACCTGGGGTTGCAAGAAAAACGGCAAATGTCGTTTTGGGAAACGCATTCCATAAGGCAGAGGGGATTGTTGTCGATACGCATGTGATGCGATTAGCTAACAAACTAAAATTATCTTCTCAAAAAACTCCCGAAAAAATAGAACAAGATCTTATGCAGATTGTGCCAAAAGAGAGCTGGATAGATTTTTCGCATTTGCTTATTAGTTTTGGTCGAGAGTTTTGCCCAGCAAGGCCTCATGAATGTAAAAATTGTCCTCTTGGCGATCTCTGCCCTGATCTAGGGTAGTATCTATCGAGTTACGGAGATGTTAACGGTTATTTCGCCGGTTGCCGAAACAGTGACTCTACTATCTGAAGCGCTTTTTACTATAGAATAGCCTGTTGTATATGGCGCTCCGCAGTTTGTTATTGCAGTGCCGTTGTTGGTTAATGGATCGACAGGAAGAGCTGCCAAATATTTCGTGACTAACGAAGAACAAAGATTGGCAGCGGTATTGGATATGGGCTGCACTGTTGTTGTAATTGCCACTGGAAGTTGGCCTGCATTGTCGGTTTGGAATTGATTTATTGCACTCAAGATAGCACTGACGTCGCTTCTTCTTTTTGTTTGGTTTGCCTGAGAAAATTGTCTGGCAGGATTAATTGCGATAAGCGTAATAGATAACAAAGCCGCAAGAATGCCAATAACAAGAAGAAGTTCAATGAGCGTAAAACCAGAGTTATATTTTTTATCCATAGAATGTTACTAGAATATAATAGTGGAGAATAGATTATCATTTGTCAAGCTGTCGGTAGTAATCACACTGAGGATTTGATAAGATATTGTAATCTTCTGCTTCAACCTGGAGCTTTTTATCTGAGTGAGTTTCTTATATGTTTGTTAAAAAAATATTTCGATTTATTAAGCGTCACACAAAGCTCATTATTATAATTTTAATTATTGGACTCATCGGATTTTTTGTTCTTCGTCCAAAGCCAGAGCCACCAATAGACACAATAACTTTGAAGCGAACAAATCTTGTCGATTCTCTTTCTGTCAGTGGTTCTATTACAGCCAAAAAAATAGCAAATCTTTCTCCGCTTTCCTCGGGTCCATTGGTATTTTTGGGAGCATCGGTTGGTGACACAGTAACTGCAGGGCAAACAATTGCTGTTTTAGATCAGCGTATCGTGCAAAAGAACTTGCAGGGAGCGTTGATTGATTATTCAAAACAGCGGGATGCTTTCGATCAAACAATTTTCAACAATAATGGGATTGCAAAACCAACGGATGCAGTAAACGACACAATGAAACGGATATTGCAAGATAATCAATATGATTTAGATAAATCGGTGAATTCAGTAGAGTTGCAGGATTTAGCAAAACAGCAATCTGTACTTACGACGCCAATTGCCGGTGTCTTAACGCGTGCAGATGCGGTTACTGTGGGAACAACTGTTTCTCCTTCCTCGGTATTTACTATTATAGATCCAGCCAGTCTTGTATTTGCCATGGATGTTGATGAAGCAGATATTGGAAAGGTGAGTATTTGTCAAAAAATATCGATAACTCTTGACGCGTTTCCCGACAAAAATAGTTCGCTTGTTGTTGACAGGATTGATTTTGTGAGTCATACAACAACCAATGGAGGGAATGCCTTTACTGTTGAAGCAAAACTTCCAGAGGGTTCAGTAAGTAATTATCGAGTTGGCATGAATGGAAATGCAGATATTATAATTGCAGAAAAAAATGATGTGATCACTATTCCTACTTCTTCTCTTCTCGATTCAAAATATGTGTATGTAAAAATTGGAAATTCGTACGAAAAGCGAGCAGTTGCTTTAGGATTGCAAAACGACACAGATGCAGAAGTCACAAGCGGGTTACAAGAAGGTGATGTTGTTGTGCTGCAACCGTCAAGTGTTCCCACAAAAAAATCGGCATTGCCTTTTTTACATAATTAGTAATCACAAATATTTTTTAATTTAGTGAAATCCAAACAGCCGATTATTGATATTTCCAGTATTTTCAAAGAATATAAAACAGAGCTTGTCATAACGTCTGTTTTAAAAGGTATTTCTTTAAAAGTAGCTCCTGGTGATTTTGTTGCAATTACTGGCCCTTCTGGAAGTGGTAAATCAACGCTCATGAATATTATTGGCGTTTTGGACACTCCAACATCTGGTATGTATATTCTTAATGGTTCAAACGTTACGCATATGACTGAGGATGAGCTTGCGTTTGTAAGAAATAAAGAAATAGGGTTTGTTTTTCAGTCGTTTAATTTATTGCGCCGCGCATCTGCAATAGAAAATGTTGTTCTACCCGCCATATATGCGGGCTTAGGAGAAAAAGAAAGGCATGAGAGGGCAAAAGATTTATTAGCGCAGCTTGGATTGTCTGACCGATTATACAACAAACCAAATCAACTTTCGGGTGGGCAACAGCAGCGAGTCGCAATAGCAAGAGCACTTATGAATAACCCAGAAATTATTTTGGCAGACGAACCAACGGGAAATTTAGACACAAAATCAGGTGCAGATGTTATGCAAATTCTTAAAAAACTCAATCAAGAGGGAAAAACGATTGTATTAATTACTCATGAAGCAGATATTGCAAAGCAGGCAAACAGAATAATTCATGTTAGGGATGGAAAAATTGTAACGCTATGAATATAAAAGAATTATTAAAACTTTCCATAGGTGCTTTAGTTGCAAATAAGTTACGTAGTATTCTCACAACTTTGGGAATTATTATTGGTGTTTTTGCTATTATTCTTTTGGTATCTCTTGGAACTGGTTTGCAAACTTATATTACCTCACAGATTTCTGGTCTTGGATCTAATTTAATTTTCGTGATTCCAGGTCCCTCGGGTGGCGCTCGTTCACCAGGTGGTGTTGTTGCAAACAAGCTGCTCATTTCGGATGCGACGACACTTGCTTTTAAACTAAAAAGTCAAGCAAATGTTTCTGGTCTTATTCAACAGAGCACAACATTAAAATTTGCTAACAAAGTTGATAAAGGCGTTATTATTCAAGGAATCTCATCTAATTATTTGCAGATCATTTCAATTATGGTCGAAAAGGGATCATTTTTTACTTCTGGCCAAGAGCGTTCAGGAGCAAGAGTTGCTCTTGTTGGTCAAACGGTTGTTGATAAATTATTTCCCAATGTTAATCCAATCGGACAAAGCATAACGCTTGGAAATGGAAGATATAAAGTAATTGGTACTGTTGCAAAAAGAGGATCTGTTTTTGGAATCGATCAGGATAACGCAGCTTTAATTCCGATTACTACTGCAAAAAGACAATTTGGTGTTACGAATATTAATAGCATTTATCTTACAGCAAAAACAGCAAAGCTTGTACCGATTGTGAAAGACGCCGCAACAAAAATATTATTACATCGATTAGCCGCCGATGACTTTAATTTACAAACACAGGAAAGTGCATTGTCTACCATTACAAATGTTACCAATGTCCTCTCGATTGCGCTTGGTGGAATCGCATCAATTGCTCTTTTGGTCGGTGGAATCGGTGTTGCAAATATTATGCTTGTTTCAGTAACCGAGAGAACAAAAGAAATAGGGCTTCGAAAAGCACTGGGTGCAAAGCGAATTGATATTCTCAAGCAATTCTTACTTGAGGCAGTCATGTTGTCTCTGACAGGTGGATTAGTTGGTATTATTTTTGGAGTTGGGGTTTCTCTTATTATTTCGCATTTTTTTGTTTCACAGGTTACCCCTTGGTCGATTTTTTTGGCGTTTGGTTTTTCTGTTTTGGTTGGAGTTATTTTTGGAGTTGCGCCGGCAATAAAAGCATCAAGACTTTCTCCCATAGAAGCACTCCGTTAC
>CAZKLH010000029.1:0-6112 GCA_964553595.1 uncultured Gammaproteobacteria bacterium
GCCTTCTGTAAAATAGGTTAACCACTTGGTAAGTTGTCCTTTGTTTTTTTCTACACTTTGCAGCGCTTGGTAATAATGGTTTGCATTGCTATCAAAATATTCCTCAAGCGAAAAGAACTTTCTGATATCATAGCCTTCTAAAAAGAGAATGAGGGTCGAAAGTGCTCTGGCAACGCGACCGTTTCCATCTATAAATGGATGAATTCGCACCAATTCGTAATGCACAATGCCACTTTTTAAAACCGGATGAATATCGTCTTTACCAACTTTGTTAATAAACAAAAGCAATTCTTTTATTTGGTATGGAACCGAAACTGGCGATGGCGGCCGAAACGACACGTCACCGGTAAGACTATTCTTTACAACAACTTGGGTTTTTCGAAATGTACCGCATTGCTCCCCTGCTAGAATCTTATCAACAGTAATTGCATGGATTTTTTTAATAATGTCTTCCGACATTTTTCCTTCACGGATTTCTTGCTGTTTATCGCTTATGTAATCCATGACTCTTCGGTAATTAATAACTTCTTGAATATCTCGTTCTCTGGCAACAACAGCTTGCCCCATTAACACTTTTTCTGCCTGGTGCAAATTGAGCTCGTTTCCTTCGATATGCGTGCCGTAATGAACGGTTCGGACAATAGCGTCTTCTTGGAACTTTTTTTCGTAGTAGGGCAAAAGCGGCGCATGATCAATAACCTCTCGACATGCTTCTATTATGCCAATGTATTTGAGGATCGAGTTCGAAATGGAATACCCTGGAGAATACATATTTTTATTCTCGCATATTTCCCGAAGCGTTGCAATAATGCTATAATGACTGCATGAAAGAAACAAAGAAACAAAAAAAGAAATTTTCTGTAGAACTTATTCGGCAAATGATTGCCCTTTCAACCTCTGGATTTGGACTGGTTGCAGCGCTTGCGTGGAATAATGTGATTCAAGATTTGGTAAATAATTACATTCGTAAATGGCTTCCACAAGGCAGCAGCGTTATCTCTCTTTTTGTGTACGCGATTATCATTACAGCATTAGCTGTATTTGTAACGTTTGAGCTGACAAAACTTCTGGAGCGGTTAGAAAATAACAACTAGAGCAGAAGATCTTTCATCGCTTTCGGAATTTCGTCTGCAAGATCTGAAGCATTAAAGTATGGGCCAACTCGCTTATACAACGAGTCGCCAGCTTTTTTGTTAATAAAACTCCCTGCACAAGCCGCCAGAAATAACTCATTTTTACAAGCAAGCGCTGCAACCAAACCAGCCAATACATCGCCGGTTCCACCTTTTGTCATCCCTTCATTACCACCGGGAATCTTGCGAAAATTTGCTGATGAGCACACAAAGTCCTCTTTTCCTTTTAAAAGAACAACAGAATTATACATTTTTGCAAATTCCTTAATGGTTTGTTCATTCGCTTCTTTTCCAAAAAGCGTTTCAAATTCTTTGGGATGCGGCGTCACAACAACTCTTCCTTGCAACTGCAACAGCCATTCTTTATCCATTGTCTGCAGAGACCCAGCGTCAATAATCCATTTTTTATCTGGATGCGTCCTAAGAAGCCTTTGCGTAACACTTCGCGTTGATTCTTCATGAGATTCCCTTCCCTCTTCTCGTGGCAAACCAGGACCAATTAACACAGCGTCCGATTCATCGATGTATGAATCGACTGCATCCTTTGGAATAACAATAAAATCATACAGTTCGCTTTTGAGCTTTTGCGCAATCTGGTTATTTTCTTCTGTCGACACATAAAAAACCATGTCAACAATTCTGCTGGCGACTTTCAATGCCCACAATGACGCGCCGTGGAACAGATGCGACCCACCAACAATCGTGAGTTTTCCATTTTGCCCTTTATGCGAAGACCTTGACGGAAGATAGAGATTTTTAAGAGAATCTTGACTGAACTCAAGTGTCATAAGCTCAATTTTATCATACCTTTCATATCAAGATGCTTTTGTGTGTCCAAAAGAAACTCTTCGTGGGTTGTCGTAAGAATTGTTTGCTGTTGATCTATTAATGACAACACGTGCTTAATATGCCCTTCGTCTAATTCTGAGAAGATATCATCAAGCAACAAAACCGGCCGCTCTCCTTTTGCCTTCTCAATAAAATGCAGCTGCAAAAGTTTTAACTGTAAGACAACAAGTCGCTGTTGCCCTCTTGAACCAAATGCTTTTACATCATGTCGCAGGTGTTCTGAATTTTTACCAAATGACAGGGAAAAATCGTCTCGGTGTGGTCCAACAAGTGTTACGCCCGATGCTTCCTCTGCTTTTTTATACTGCAAAAGCCGATCTCCTGAAATAACGCTTTTGTCGTAGAAAGCAACAAAATCACAAATATCTTTCTTTTCGCTATTAAGGAATTCTATAAATGCTCCCCTTTTTGCAGTAATAACCGATCCATTTGCAATAACAATTTCATCCCAATAGCTAAACTGTTTTTCGTTTCTTATTCCCGTCTCTTGCACTCTTTCTAAAAGTGCATTTCTTTGCCGAATTGCTTTTTGATACACAGAAAGAGCAAGGCGATAAGAAGAATCCACTTGTTCCAAAACCGAATCAAGAAAATTTCTTCGAATCGACGGGGATCCAGAAACCAAATCCAAATCAAGCGGCGAAAACAACACAACCACCAAATTTCCAGCAAAATCTACTCGCCTCTTAGAAACACCATTCACCAAAAATTTCTTGGCAATCATTCGCTCCCCCTCCAAAGGAGACTGCACAAGAACCTCTAAAGACGTGTCTTCTATTTCGCCTTGAACGCGAGAAAGCGTTGCACCAAACCGAATAAGATCGGTGTCTTTTTCTGTTTTAAAACTCTTACCTGTTGCAAGCAAATAGATTCCCTCAAGCAAATTTGTTTTTCCCGATGTGTTTGGACCAATAATAACAGTGGTTTTTTGAGAAAAATCAAATGAGGATTTTTTGTAACTTCGAAAATTCTGAAGAACGATACTCTTTAAAAACATCGAAAGCAAAAGAAGTGATTGCTACTCTATGACTGTTCCAACAAACTTTTTTCCTGCCAAAAATTTCTTTACATTATCAAAATGGTAGCCATTCAAAACAGAAACTTTTACGCCTAATTCTTGTGCTTTTTTGGCGGCAACAGGATCGAATGGTGCATTGATTCCAGGAACCCACTCGTCACCAACGATTTTTCGAAAATCCTTCCAGGTTATTTTTTCGATTGGTTTTGCATCAGGAAACTCCTTCGGATCTTTGTCATACACATAATCAATATTGCTTAAATTAATAATGGTTTTCACATCGTAATCTTCGCACAGAAGCACTGCATCATAATCAGTTGACCATCCTGGCTTCCAACCCGAAGCCACAACCACAGGCTCAATGGTTTTTCGAATAATATCATAATGTTTAATAATATACGGATGTGCAAGATCTCGAAAAACAGTTCGAACCAAATGAGCATTAAGTCTTGTTGCGTGAATACCCAACCAATCTAAATCATCAAAGGTTAGTTGATGACCAATAACTTCACGCGCTGCTTTTTGATATTGTCTGGTGGTTGATCCACCCCCAACAACCAAAAAAAACTGGCGCTTTTTATTTGCTGCCAGTTCTTCCCGAATAAAATTATTAAGATTTGTGAGAAACTCTACGTCAATACCACCTGCTGGTACAACGAGCGATCCCCCGATGGACATGATTACCTTGTCTGTATAACCATTGGCCATAAATTTTTCGACATTCAGATTTATGCTGAGCTTGTCGAATGCATTAAAAAACTAGCCTCTTCCTCCCAATAAAATAGAAGCGAGTACTAGATTCAAATAATAGCAAGTATCGTTGCAAAAAGCAAGCGACGCTGGTAAAATTCCCGTACATATGAGCTCTGAATCAAGACAAGGAGGCATTCCTCCACAAGAATCCGGAACACCTCTGGAAAAAGAAAAAAAACGCGTTATTAAAACAAGCAGACAATTACGAACGACTATGGTAAGCCTTCTTCGTAGAAACAGGCGTACAGAAACTGAAATAGTATTTAGCAACGATCATGTCGAACTGGAAACGCTTACGGGAACCACGGCTGACCTTGCTGCATTTGATTCCAACGGAGTTATTCGAGGCAATTCTGGCCACTCTTCGCAAGTCATTTCGTTTTTTCTGAGAAAAAACTATGAATTACTTATCGTACCAACACTCATTGACGAAGCAACTCAAGAGGCAATGAACGAAATGATTCAAGCGACCCATGAAGACGAATTTGCTCCCGAGGTTCATATAGCAACAGCCTATAAATTTTACTCTGACAGAATCGAGAAATTCATTGTAATACCCGCTCATGTTGAGGATCCCCTGCAAAGACGGCTCACTCATCCTTTTGTCGAACAGATACCGGAAGCTTTAGAATATGGCTACAAAATGGTTGTGACAAGTGTTGATTCTCCCGCAGAAATTACTCCTATCGGTGGACAACTAGTAAAAATGAGAAGAGCACTCGAAGCTGGACTCCCAAAAAAACCTTAAACTTGGCATACGGGGCAAAAAAAAGTTCCTCGCCCACCAAGATATATTTTTTGGATTACCCCGGAATCGTCTCTTTTACATGACTTTCCTTTTCTGCCATAGACCAACATATGTTTTTGATACTCACCTTGCTCACCTAACACATCAACAAAATTAAGCTCTGATGAGCCACGATGTTGCAATCCTTTTTTCAAAACCTCTATAAGTGAATCAAATAGTGTTTTTATTTCTACTTCTGACAAGGTTTTTGCTTTTCTCCTTGGATCTATCTTTGCAGAAAAACACGCATCATTAGCATAAATATTCCCTACTCCACCGATTTTTGCTTGATCCATAAGAAGTGGCTTAATGGCAACATTACTTTTTTGAACAAGCGATTGAAACAACAAAAGTGTCAATGCTTGTTTTGACGAACTGGTAACAATCGCCTCTGGACCAAGTGATTTAAAAAATGGAAGCAGAAGAACTTCGTTGGTTTTAAGCAGTTTCATCCAGGCAAAACCCCGAACTTCGTTAAAATACAAAAATGACTTGTCGCTCAAAACAAGCGTTACTCTAGTAAACGCATTTGGAACTTTTTGAGGAGAAGGCCGAAGCACCAGCAGATCTCTTGTTTTTTCGTCTCGAAAAATAAGTTGCCCAGTCAGTTTTATATGAATCGCAAATGAAAAATCATTGTCTAAATCAATAACAATTCCTTTAGCAAACCGCCGGATTGCTGTAATTGTTGCATTAACAGCATTCTTTTCGTCTCCAGCAAAAACCTTTCTGTCTTTTACCAAAACCGAGAGAATCTTTTTGCCAACAATATACTTTTGTAAACCAAGTTTTAATGTTTCTACTTCTGGAAGTTCCGGCATAGGGTTATTTTTTGCTGTTCTGTTTTACGATGGACATGATTTCTTTAGCAAATCGTTCTTTCGAAAATTTTGCGGCCTGCTTTATGCACTCTTGAGGATCAAACGTAAGCTTTTCAAATTTTTTAATTGCTTCATTTAAATGCTCTGCGTCATTAGAGTTATAGAAGACTCCAGTTTTTCCATCAACAACAGTTTCTTGTACGCCACCCGATTTAAAAGCAATAACAGGTGTTCCAACGCTCATTGCCTCGACTGGTGTTATGCCAAAATCTTCATCATACGAAGCAAAAATAAATGCCTTTGCATTTTTCATGAGCTCAAGCTTTTGTTCATCGCTCACTTCACTAACCATTTCTATGTTTGGACCTTCGACTTTTAATTCGTTACTATAGCCTGCAAATCCTTTGCCAAAAATCTTTAATTTCTTTTTGTTTTTCTTGAATGCTTCAATAACAACTTCAATTCCCTTTGCCCGCGCCAATCTCCCACCTGCAAGATAATAATTTCGCTTCTCTTGATTCATGATTCTTGATTCATGATTCTGAATACTGACGGGCGGATACACAACGATAGCATCTTTTCTATAAAACTTTTTAATCCTCGCTTTAACTTCTTGTGAGTTTGCAATAAACACATCAACATTTTGTGCGCTTTTGTAATCAACAAGACGCAGAATATGATTTGCCAACTCACCAAAAATCCGAAGCAGAATATTTTTTTTCCACTCTCGAGCAGTCATATACCCATACAG
>CAZKLH010000029.1:6122-10740 GCA_964553595.1 uncultured Gammaproteobacteria bacterium
ATTAATATTATTTTCCATTTAACCAAAATACCTTAGTTTATATTTTTTTTTGACATGTCGTGCTTTCATTTTCCATACAGATAGCGGGTTGGTGTATTGCAATAGCATATCTGTACAGCAGATCCTTTGTGAATCATATTTGAGGCATACGCACCTGTTGCCGAAACAATTACCACGTCAAACCCAGAGAAATTAAAGTTTTTGAATGCAAATGGCGCAAGTAGCCGAAAAGGGCTGATTAGTTTTTCTTTGAAGGGAACATCTTGTAGCCATGAGGTCTTAATATTCCAGTTTTTGAACCGATTTTGATGCGGTCCTAGATATTCTGGGAGATACAACGACGTATAGACCGGCGCATCGGGAAACATCTCGTGTAGCGCCTCCAAGACACGCTCAGCGCCCCCATATTCCTTAATGTAATCATGTACTATAGCCACATTCATGCTTTTGATTATAGAGGCTGATCTTTCCATTAGCAAATTCCGCACAACACAACGAATACTGCAGGACTATACTATATTTGAACACCTGTGAGTTTTTGACAACAATAATACTAAGGTGTATTATTCTCACCAATTATGGTTGAGCAATCTCGAATTGGCATACCTAGAGTCTTAGACAGAATTAAACAAACAGTTAACCAAGCCCCAGATTTAGCTGTTAATATCATGGGAGATCTTCTTGAATTTGCTTCTCGAAAAGGATTATTAGATCCTGATGTAGATATCGAGCTTGGCGACCGATCTCTCGCTCGCATCAAAATATCGCAGCCTGATGGATCAAGAATATTATTAGATATCGATGAGGGGAGAAACGATTTCTTGGGTGTTTTAGTTCGAATAAGAAAGCCTATTCCAGAATATGATACAGATCAAGTTGATATTTTTTATTCCCTTCATGAAACTGGAAAAGAATTTATACATCTCCAAGAGACCCCGTTCCTAGATGAAAGGTGGGTAACCAAAGATACTTCTCTACAACGACTTATGCCATATAGAGATATTATTCTTCAAGCCGTTAGTCACCATAAGAAAGCCAGACAAACACTTGAAAATGGGTTTACTGCAGCTCAGGAGCAATCAGCTCTAAACAGAGCCTCTTGATAAATAGAAATCTTTTATAACAATCCCAACTGTTGATCTTGTGGCTTTTTTTCTTCTTGTTTTACCGACTGCTTAACTTCGCCAGATATCTCTTCAAGGCGCTTGAGGAGACTTTTAAACCCAATGTCTTCGAATGCTTGCCTTGCCTTATTCCTATCAAATTTTTCCATACTGCATTCGTTTAGTTTTAAAGTAACCGGCGCGTCAAGTATAATTGTTGCCAGTTTTTTTGCTAAAGCCGCCTGCTCCGCATCTGTTGCTAATCTTGTTGCAATTTTCTCTGGCAATTTCCCAATATTTTTATACAGATTTTCAAACGTTTCATATTCAGAAATCAAGTCCTTTGCTGTTTTCGGACCAATTCCAGAAACTCCTGGATAATTATCTGAAGAATCCCCTACTAATGCTTTATAGTCAATAATTTGCGATGGTTTTACCCCAAACTTTTCAAAAACTTTTGCTTCGTCGTACAAAATCATATTGGTAATACCAGTTATTGGTGCCAACATCAAGACATGCGAGTTAACAAGTTGCAATAAATCCCGATCGCCAGAAACAATAATGACTTCTATTTCATTAGTTTTGTTAACGACCTCAGCACTTTCGGAGACTGCTTGTTTTGATAGCGTTCCAATTAAATCATCTGCTTCGTATCCATCAATTTCAAAAATGGAAACTCCGATTTCCAACAACATATCATGAACAACGCCAATTTGGGGAGCTAAATCATCAGACATTTTTGGCCGTTTTGCTTGATATCCTGCATACAGTTCTTTTCGAAATGTTGGCTTTGGCCTATCAAAACAAACTGCAATATACGATGGCCGTAGGTCACCAATAATTTTTAGAAACATCGAGAAAAACCCATAGACTGCATTGGACAAAACTCCTTCTTTGTTGGTTAATGGAGGAAGCGCGTGGAATGCACGATGCATTATTGCGTTACCGTCAATGAGGACAAACCGATTCATGGAGCAATTATAGCAGTTCCCAAAAACACAAACAGACTATTTACTTAAGGTTTTTTGCGGAGTAAAACTCTGTGCAGCTGTGGCTTGCTTCAAAACACCAGCAACAAAAACCAAATACTTTGGCGTTGCCCGAACACAACCATTGGTGATTTTTGGATCAGTCACTGCGTTCAACGTTTTGCTTGCAGCATAGTACGAAGCGATTCCATAACCAGAAACTAACGAATTAATTGGACTATAGTCAATTTCTGCAAGCGATGAGTAGTTTTTAAAGTAGATTCCATAGAGAGCAGGATTTGCATAATCTTCGTGAAACCCTTTGTAATCATCGAATCTACCAAAATCCGCTAACTGCCCAAGTCGTCTTTCTGCATACCCACACAGATTCTCATCTTCTTGGATTACTGGAATACCAAGCCTTGTTCGCTGCGAGTTTATCTGAGTGAACGTTGCTAAGGAGAGCATATCTGCTTGTAATTGCGTAATCGGTGTTCCAGAGGTTGACTTCTTGCTTTGTGCCACCATTTTTTTGTATGCGTCAGAATGTATAAATCGATTTCCAACAACTCCTAAAGCTCCTATCATAGCCCATCCCAAAACTGCAATCACAACAATCCATGCAAGAGAACTCTGTTTCGTAGTGTCAGACGCACTCCGAACATGTTTATAAAGCATAACCATATAGGAAATACCAAACAAACCAAGCAAGTAAGAAACACCAACAAGCATAAGAAAGCTGGCAATATATAGGCTTGGAGAAATAGAAAGAATCACTCGGAATAATCCTTGAATAACAAAAGAAAGTCCCATGAGAAGCAATAATCGAAGGACAATCCCACCAAAATGCTGCGAGACCAAAGAAACGCTTTGTCGTATTGCGCCAACACCTCGCTTGTTATCAAGAACAACCGCATACGAACTAAATGTTAAAAAGAAAGCCACAAATATCCCTGGAAAAATAAATAAACCTAGTGAACCCATAACCAACAATCCACTCAAAAGAGAAACCAGAAACATCGGGAAAAAAAGCGCAAAACCTTTAGAGAGCGCCAAACTAATCGATTGTTCTTCTTTATTGGAAACTGCATATACAAGCTGCATCGAAGCAGCATGTGATACGGTACTGCCTACCATAACACCAATAATCCATAAGATGAATGAGATAAGAAAACTTGTAATAGGAAATCCAATAAGAGAAGCTTGGGTAAGATGCTTATAATTGAGCAGTGTGCCGATATACTTGTCCCCTCCTGAGAAGTAAAAGACAGAAAAAGCTAGCAACGGAATAATAATCCAGATAATAAGAATTGAAAAAATATTGAGAATTACCAGATTACCTGCACTTTTGGAACAAACATTCCACGACTGCGTAAGGAGATCGTGAATTGAAGGGAGCTCTCCTGTCGGAGAGGATACATGCGGAGCAGGAACTTTCGATGACGATGAATCTGGATTCATAAATAAACTCGTCCTGCTCAAGCCGTACTGAGCATTACACAAACTTAATACAGTGTCAATATCTGAAGACTTGCTAAAATTATGCTTTTGCAACAGCAGGAATAATTTTGGGTCCAATAATCTTCACAAAATCTTCTGATTCTATTGTTTCTCTTTTCAAAAGCGCTTCTGCCAACACATCAAGCTTATCTTGAAGTTTTCCTAGAATCTCAACCGCATTTTTATAACAAACATCAGTAATTTGCTTTACTTGTTCATCAATTTTTGCAGCCATATCCGGCGATACTGACGCTTGTTCATAAAAAGGATGGTGCTCGCTATCAAGATTAATCGGCCCAAGATCACTCATTCCATATTCAGAAACCATTGTTCTGGCAACACTTGTTGCTTTTGCAATATCATCAGAGGCACCTGTTGTCATTTCTTTAAATACTAAATTTTCTGCTGCCCTTCCACCAAGCATCACCGTAATTTGCTCAAGCAGATGTGTTTTTGTTTCGTGCACCCGTTCTGTTGGCTCCATCATGGTATGCCCAAGCGACATTCCTCGTGAAATAATTGAGATGCGATGCACAGGATCCATATGTGGCATTTCCCAAGAAACAAGTGCATGCCCTGCTTCATGATATGCTGTCATTTTTCGATCGTCATCTGATTGTAATCGCCTTTTTTCAGGACCTAATTTTACTTTTGTTGCTGCTTCTTCCAAATCGCTCATCTCGATTGATTTTTTATTGAGCCTTGCCGCCAGAATTGCTGCTTCGTTAAGCATATTTTCCAAATCCGCACCCGAAAATCCAACTGTTCTTTTGGCAACTTTTTCCCAATCAACCTTCTCTGCAAATGGCTTTCCCTTGGCATGAATCTTCAGGATAGATTTTCTCCCCTCAACATCTGGCAAATCCAAAACAACTCGTCTATCGAATCTTCCTGGCCTGACCAGCGCTGGATCCAACACGTCTGGTCTATTTGTTGCTGCCATCACGACTAATTGCTCTGTTGGTGCAAATCCATCCATTTCAACAAGGATCTGATTTAATGTTTGCTCTCTTTCATCGTGCCCCCCCATGATTCCAACTCCCCGTT
>CAZKLH010000030.1:0-10442 GCA_964553595.1 uncultured Gammaproteobacteria bacterium
TGTACATTTCCTTTTTGTTTGAGTGACTTGATTTCAGAATTGTTCTCTTCCGATCTCTTTTTTCTGGATCACCTAACAAATCTTGTATGGCACCCGTTGCAATCAACTCCTGTAATTGCGTCATTACGTCCACGTCTGTCTGAGGTCTTTTTGCTAGCCTATCAGGTAAAAAAGAATATAAATGATCATCAATCTGAACTCCATATGCATTCAGCTCAGTTATTGGCCGTAAAAGATTTGCCTCCTGCAGGATGTTCATGCGATCAAAAATCGATCCAGATCTTGGAAATAAACCCTGACCGTTATATCGCATAGCAATCAAACAATGAAACTGATCAGGATTATTAATTAACGACACATACTGCTTTAATTCCGAAGGCCAAACATTCTTCCCTAAACTGCCTGAGAAAACATTTATTTTATCAATCGCATCCGGAGTCAATTGAGCAAGCGCATCTTCGTCTTGCAACAAATCCAACAACGCATCAAGCGGCTTAACTTCACCAGGGGAATTATATGCAAGAGTCCAAGGAATGCCATTCATCCCCCATCGAATTCCTTTTACGATTCTCATCGTATCATCAAGATGTGGAGACTGCATCAACTCCCCCAAATATTCTATTGTCGTTTTTCCAAAAATACTTGATTGATATTGAGGATTGATATCATGATCAGAAAAATACATCCCAGCCTCTCGCATTGTTTGAATTATTTCTATCGGATTAGAATGCAACAAAAGCAATTTTTGTAAAATCGGAATATGTTCCCGTCCTAAATTCAATGGAATATCTTTTTTCGTGATCAATTTGGGATGCTTTGCGTCACCACTCATATACATATTTGAATATCCCTTTGCTTCCCATTTTTCAAATAGCGTTTGTTTTTCCTCATCGGTGATATTGGACTTAACGGAAACCTCGGGACCTGCCTGTTCTTCTGTAAGGGTTGTTTCAAAGTATTCAACGAGTTTTTGAAAACCATCTAAATTGGTAATCCCTCTTGCTTTTGCTTCAAGCAACAATGTTTTGTGCCTTACTTTATCGATCGCCGAGAATGTTCGCTGCGGTTTTTCGAGTTTTGCTCTTTCGTCTTTCTTTACCTGTTCTTCTACTTTTTGCTTAACGCCCTCAAACATTTGTTCAGGAGTTGGAACATCTGGTAATGCAGCTACTGCCTCCTCATAAACAACATGGGGTTCTTTGTAAGGGAGCTCTAGACTTTTCTTTTCAGTACCCTCAGGTTTTTCTGGTAAATCTGATAGACTTGTACCCGTTGGCACTTCGTCGGGAATATCAAGACTTCGTGCCGCTTGCGCAGTCGCAGCATCAAGCTGTTTTTGTAATCCATCAAATTCTTTTTTGTCTTCTCCGTGCAGTTTTCCTTTTAACGCTTCACCTGCTCTTCTTGCCGATCCGGTTGCACGGTCTCGTATTTTATCGAACCTAGCTCGCCACGATGGCGTCTCTTTCGGAGGACCTTTGGGTGCTTCTGGTGTATTTTTAACTTCGTTATTTGGCAGGTTAACGGCCATAATAGTACTACAGTTTTGCTAATGCCTCACGATATGCCTTATCATCTGTTTTTCGTTGCACACGAATCAAAATGTTATACATTTGAGCGACAATTGCATCTGCTTTTTGTTCGTAGTCCTTAAGAATTTTTTCTTTTGTTTTGCTATCTGGCACATATCCAGCATATACCAATTTACTAAATGAATAAAGAGTGGCTATCTTGAGGATGAAAAGAAGAAATTACACAGACTCCAATACCGATATGAGTTGCGTTAATGATAATTTTGTTGGTTTCATTTTGGGATTTTTAACAGAACCATTCAGAAGCATTTTGTTGGACACATGCAAATACCACGTTGCTTCTGGATCTATTTTTTTTAGTTTTTCGTACACAAGCGTTAAATTTGTTTCTGGCTTATTGTCCTCGTGGGGTCTGGCTTTAATTCGTACATATCCTTTTCTTGGATCTTTTCGTAAAACAACTACATATCCCATTTTTTGCGAAAGATCCAACACCGTGTCGTTTATTGTTTCAAATCCAATTCCTTTTCCCCATTTTGTTTTGAATGGAACGCCGTGCTCTTCAATTTCTTTTTCTGCCCAAATTCTATTTTCGAAATTATGAACAAGCGCATCAAGACACGTCATGCCAAATTCAACATAATAGTCATCTTGGTTTGGCTTAAAAAGCTTTAACCCATCCAAAATTCCCAAAAGAGAAAATTCATACCGATCCGATATTGGATTATCCCAAAAGACTTCCAAGAAATGATCGATATCAACAACAATTCTAACGATCCGCTCAAGCGCTTCGATTTTTTCTTTACTAATTTCTGATTGTTTTACAAATGCAAAAGCAAGACTTGCTGCCGATACATTCCTGTCTGATGTTTGATGATGATCCAATGGCCCCATTCCGGTGTCAACATGAATCACTTCATCGTTTCCGACCATTTCTATTGCCTTTATTACTTCCTGATTTTTATATCGTTCACCAGCAGGAACAAATTTCACCAAAGCCCCGTCCCATCCGGGAAAAAATCGCTTAATAAGCCAAACAGAAGTTATCGCATCCCAATCAGGTGATGCATGTGTCACAACAATCTTCATAATGCACTTGAGTATACAGTGTTTTCACAAAGCAATCAATTATTCGCTTATCTGGTATAATCTATCACTTATGGTGCCTTACCAAGAATCAGGAAGACTGAGATTCGCATCTCAACACGAACCAAACAGAAACCCTAACCCATACAAAGAATACGAACCTGGACAAACATTCTCTTTTTCTCTAAAAACCCCATTACCAAATGGCTCTGTCGTGTCGCAAGATAAAACAATAACGATTGGCGCAGTTGCTGGTGGCGGTTTTTTTGGAAAAGTTCTCCTTCCACAAGATGAAGATTTCGTTATAAAAACTGCAGTCCCTGGATCGCTTCGCCACATCATGCGAATTATAAACAACGGCGGCGAACTCGATGCCAGAGTTGACGAAAGAACTGCAAAAATGAATTATCTTACTCTCAAACTTCTTCACGACATTGTCCCAGCAATAACAAATGGAGAATTTTATACCCCAGATGTGCTTGGCTACACACACCTGCCAAATGGCTATGCACTGGCTATAGAAAAAGTTTCTGGAAGAATACCCAGGCTCGACGAGCCTTTTGATTTTGACAGGTTCGCTGATGCGCAAGCAGAGTTGACCGATACGATGCTTCCATTTGGATTCGAACACGTCGGACAAATTTACCGACGGCGTGAAGGCCCTCATAAAGAAATCAAAAACCCACTTGGCGTTGCGAACATCTGGCGAGATGATAAAAATGATCGATGGATCTGGCTCGATGCAATCCCAGCAATCCTTCATAACAAGGGGTTTCTTTTTCCGTTTCATGACGACATCCGTAAATGGTTTGGACAACAGGAGACTACGTTTGACACGCTTCATGCAGGATATTGCAAAACAGAATTAACAAAACATAGAGAAAAATTTACGCCGGAAGAATTCCAAAGAATACAAGGAAATCTTGATTTGTATATAACATTGCAAGACGAAAAAGCACGGTATCCAAAAAGAGAACCAAACGATCCTGCTGCATTAGGCCTTGCAGTTGCAGAATTCGCACATCAAATTGCAACACTCGATGGCATCCCTGCAAAACTGGCACAAAAATCAACAATACAGAATGTATATAAATTTCTTTCGAATCATGAATACAGAACAAACGTAATTAGCGGCAAGGTCATTCTTCGAGGCATCAAAGAAGCTGCACGGCATGGCCTTGTTTCCGAAGAAGACCTACAGCAGGCAATTCAATTGCTAACTGTCGATGGTAATAGTTCAGACCAGGTAAAAAGACAAAATGCAGCAATAGAAATCGCCTGGGCATCATATTTTATTACTGGAGCAATCATTGACATTGCTGGAGCTTCTAAGATTGCAAGTGCACCCTTTAGCGATAATGCCATTCTAACAGCACTGCAAGGAGCTATTGCAACTCTTTGCTTATCACCTCTTGCTCGTTATGCGACAACGCATCCTATTGCGATGCTTACGAAAACCAAATTACACGAAGCGGCAATCGTATCGCTTTCGCCAATAGCTGGGACTTGGCTTGCTCCGACTCTTCAAAAGTGCATCGATGCAGGAGAAAATGCAGAGGAAACTTGGCATTATGCGGTAAGATATGCTGTCGCAAGCATCGCTGGTGTTTTTGGCGGAATGGGATCTGAAGCAGAAAGAGGTTTATGGAATATCGTTGGTAAACCAATTGAACAATGGGGAACAAAAAGAATTCAGAAACGGCGAAAGACTTGACATGCAAATCGAGTATCAATAGTATTAATACATGAGCCAAAAAGATCTTTCCCGAATTGACCCCAAGCTCGCCCAAAAATACCAACAGATTATGCAAACTGCAGTGCCGGGCGACTTAGCAAAACCAGTCATTCCCCCCAACCAAAAACACGCCGCAGCTCCAAGCTTGGATGCATTCGTTAAGGCAAAAGTTGCGCCGCAAAAAACTTCTGAAAATCAATCGGGCACGTTGTTGCTTCTTTTTCTTATTGGAGGAATGCTATTTTTGGGTATCTATACGTTTTTCTGGCTTCGATTTTTCCACATCAAACTGCCGTTTTCACTTCCCTTTTAACCTGGCGATAACTTCTTCAGTTGACAAAAGCTCCATATTTTTTTCGTTTCGCTTTTTCCATTCTATTTTGTCTTGCGTCTTTCCAGAAACAACTAACCTAACAGGAATACCAATGAGATCCGCATCAGCAAACTTTTGCCCAGCAGATATATCTTCTCTATCGTCGTACAAAACTTCTATCCCAGCTTTTGCAAGTGCTTCGTATGTCTCGTCTGCATAATTCTTGATTTTTGATTCCTGATTCTGAAGCACTACAAAATGCACTTGGTACGGCGCAACATTCTCTGGCCACAGAATTCCTTTTTCGTCAGAAAACATCTCAACAATTGTCGCCATTGTTCTTGCTAATCCAATACCATAACATCCCATGTAGTATGGTTTTTTATTTCCTTTATCGTCGGTAAAAGTTGCATCTCTCATTTTTGAGGAATAATGAAACCCCAACTGAAAAATATTTCCAACCTCAATCCCCTTTTTTGCAACAAAGTTTTTCCCCGATTTCGAAAGATACCCCTCTTTTGCCATTGCAATATCGCCTTCGATATCGGTTTTGTAATCCCTATCGATATTTATATTAAAAAGATCTTTGTGTTTTTTATTAGCACCACCATAGGAGTTGCGGACTGTTCGAAGCGACGAGTCAGCAACAACAATAAGCTCAACATTTTTTTCGATAATATCCCTTATGCCAACTGGCGAAATAAATCCTGGTTCTGAATGAACTTTTTGTCTAATCTCCTCCTCTGTTGCATGACGCAGCTGATACGATCTAACGAGATGCATTAATTTTATTTCGTTTACATCAAAATCTCCTCGAATTATTGCAAGAATAAATCTTCCTTTTTCGTCGACAAACAACACATCTTTTATCTGTTGCCATAATGGCATCTTGTGCAATGTTGCTCCATCTTCCATGGTGGTCCCTCTGACAGCATCGACTTCTTGCAACGGTTTTTCTACATCTGCAAGATTCTTTTTCTCCGGCTCGAATACTGCGATGTCTATATGAGCTGCATCAGTCCCATCTTCTGTTGTAAGAAATTTGCTTTCTCCAATTTCCGACTCAACAACAAATTCATCGCAATACTCTCCGCCAATATATCCGTTGTCCGATGCAACAATAGAAGTTTCTAAGCCTAATCTTTTAAAAATCTTAGAATAGGTTTGTTTCATATTTTCGTATTCTTTCCGAAAATCTTTTTCGCTTTCATGAAACGAATACGCATCTTTCATAACAAATTCCTTGAGCCGCAAAAGCCCACCTCGTGCTCGCATTTCGTCTCTGAATTTCGTAGAAAATTGATACACATTAAACGGCAAATCTTTGTAGCTTAACTGGAATTTTCTCACGACATCAACAAGCATTTCTTCTGCTGTCCCACCCAAAACAAACTCCATATCGTTTCTATCTTTTATCGTCATTAATTCAAACCCGACTGAATTTGTCCTATTTGTTTCTTTCCAAAGATCTTTTGGATGCAACACAGGTGTTACCATTTCTTGCGCTCCGGATTTATCCATTTCGTCTTTAATAATCTGTTTAATTTTTTCGTGAACACGAAGACCAAGCGGTAAAAAATAATATCTCCCCGCAGTGCTTTCTCGAATAAAACCAGCTTGATACAACAATTTGTGCGAAGGAAGCGTTGTATCTTTTGGGGTATCTTTAATTGTTTTTCCAAAAAGCTTTGAATATCTCATGCCGTTAGGGCTAGTATAACATTTACTATATAATCATGGCAATCTTGACAAGACCACCAATTGGTATATAATCACGGTAGGCTATAGTGTGTTATGACAGGACCAGAAAGTTTTATTAGTAAGCCACTCGAAGCGGTCACTCAACGATTCCACTCATTTGTCAACCACCGACGACAGCAAGAAGAAAGAAGACAAGCAGAACTAGATAATGCACAAAGAATTGTCCGAGAAGGGCCAACTCTAGAGGATATAAAAATATACGATCAGGGATATAGAGACTATCTTCACAGGTCTCATTTTGGCTTTCCGACACACTATGATTCTATTGAAAATGCAGGTGCATATGGGAATGCAATTAAAGAATTTGAAGCGCTCCCAATAGAAGCCCATCGAGAGAAAACTATACAACATGCCCAACAAATTATTGACGCAGCAGAAAAAACACGACTCCGAAGAACGACTGCCTAACCTTGAGAAAACCCTTACGTGCCTCTTTTTCTAGAAAGTTTTGAGTATTCAATTTCTTGATGTATAATAGCTCATTCATTTCCTATGGCAGGTCCAGAAAATAACAGACTACAAGTGTTTTCAAACAAGGAAGGCCAGGCATCACGAGTATGGTTACCTATTGGACCAAACGCTTTTAAGCCTAAAACGGTTAAAGATATTATTCGATTGCAAGCAATCCACTATTCTCCAGCAAACCCAAAAGAAATCCGCATAATAGATCAGCAGCAGGAAAATGCGACTACAATTCGACCGGATGGTCTCGCTCGTCTGAAAGGTTTCATAGAACAACATGATGAAGAAGCACGACGGAAATTTTTTGACTTTCTTGACAGACGCCTACAAGACGCCTCGGGAGTAGAAATTGGCAGCACTACTCATGTAGCTCCTGATTCCGACGATAATAGCGGTATTACTCAAATTTCTATTAAAAACCCTGATCCGTTCGAAAAGAGTATGCTAATCAAAGCTCAAGCGAAAAACCCAAATAGAGAAATTGCTGTCATTCAAAACCCGGAAGAACCTGTTTCGGAAATCGAAACAAGCACGCCATATCTTTTAGAACAAACACAAGGAAAAAGAGGTCTGCAAAAACTTATTCGAAGAGTTCAAAAAAAACTGACAACAACGATCCGAATTATAAAAACTAAATAAAATCTCTATTCTGCAGGGTACCAAAGCGGCCTACTTCTTTTTAATATCATGGCCTCCGAATGCATTGCGAAGAGCGGCAACAAGTTTTGCAGCAAAGGAATTTTGAATATCTGGATCGCTCTCTGACCGTTGTCGAAACTGCAACGCCCGCTCAATAACCATTATTGGCACCTGCTCTTGAACTGCTGCTTCAACTGTCCACGTTGCTTCCCCCGATTGTGCAATAATCCCCTGGACATCTTGCAGCTTTTGATCTTTTGATAAAATTTCGGCAGTCCTATCAAGAAGAAAACCAGAAATAATGGTTCCTTTTTGCCAAAGTTTTGCAACTTCCGCCATATCAAACCCGTAAGGAGACTTTTGCAAAACACCAAATCCCTCACCAAGAGATTGCATCATGCCATACTCGATACCATTATGAACCATTTTTGCAAAATGCCCGGCTCCCCCTTCTCCAAAATAAACCTGCCCTCCGTTTGGTTTTGCCAAACTGTCAAACACGCCCCTAAGGGATTCGTACGCATTTCTGTCTCCTCCAACCATAAGCGGATAGCCATTTGTTGCAGCAAGAATTCCCCCAGAAACCCCCACCCCCAAAAACTGTATTCCCCGTCCATGAAATTCCTGACTTCTTGTTTCGGAGTCTTTGTAATGCGAATTTCCTCCATCAATAACAATATCGTCTTTTTCTATATATTTTGAAACTTCGTTTAAAACTTCCTGCGTTGCGTCACCTGCTGGTACCATAATCCAAATAGCTCTTGGTTTTGCTAAAAAACTAACCAGTTGTTCGATCGATTCTGCAATTTTGACACTCTGTATTGAGGTGCTTAACTCTGAATTCTGAATTTTTGCTTTTAGTTCTTCTACTGGCTCTTTTGATCTATTCCATATCACAACCTGATGACCATCGTGAAGCAACTTCTCGACCATCCGGCTCCCCATTTTCCCCAAACCTATGAATCCCAATTTCATATTATTTTTGTTAAATCTTGATTAATTATAACAGGTTGAATAATTTCCAGTTCATGCGCCCAACGAACATCGCTATAATGCGGAATTTTATTAAACAAGAATACTTTCTTTCCTAAATAATGAGCAAGGCCGATTTCCATTAATGTTGATGCTCCAACATATCCATCGATATTATTTTTAGAATAGTTTAATACTAGAATTGCATCCGATACTGCAATAAGATCAAAATTCTTTTTTAATACCTTATTCTTTCTTCCTTCTACAAGATTCAACGATAAATTATCTTGAAATGTAGGATCAGCGATGTGCTTTTGCGTATTCGTGGGAACAGTTACTGTATGGCCTAGTTCTTCGAGTTTCTTCTGAGCCTTCTTCATTTCTTTGGCAAATGTCATACTGCCACAAATCTGAATTCTCATTTGACTACTGATCCTGAAGGAACTTCTTTATTTGGATGCATCAAAATCGGTTCGCCATCTAGATCCGCCGCCATAATCATTCCTTGGCTTTCTACTCCTTTAAACATTCTGTATTCGAGATTAACAATAAATGGGCATAGCTTCCCAACCAATGATTCAGGAGAATAATATTGAGCAATTCCTGATATTATTTGTCGTTTTCCAATTGCCGAAGATGTTTCGCTCGCATTAGTCGAATCCGAAGAAACGTCGGAACCAAAATCTACTTCTAATTTGAGTAATTTATCTGTTCCTTCTACTTTTTCTGCAGACAAAATTTTCCCAATTCGAATATCAAGCTTTTTAAAATCCTCAAACGTAATCATATTTTAATTGTATCAAATTTAGTAATTCAGGTACAAACATTATATCTTTGCAGCTGCCTCTTCTTGCTGCAATTTTCTTTCGGCAAAAGAGGCAACTCTTTCAAATAGCGTATCTACGACAGGAATTCTTAAATCCTGCATCATTCTCCCCCCAATTGCTAACGATCGCACAAATTCTCCCTCTGTTACTTGAGAACTAAAAACTATATGTTTATTTAGAAAAATTTCTTCTTTATGAAAATTAACCCAATCAACAAAATGCAAAATTCTCACAATGCTTTCTGGAAGCCTCGTGTCTGCATCGACAGATATAGATTTTGCGGAACTCAATCGATCTTTTCTCTCTCTAAATGCATCCGCAATCTGAGCTGAAGTCCACGTTGCGCCTTCTTTTCCCAAATACCTCTTCTTAATTCGAGCTATCATCTCTCTATATGGCAACATTTCAAAAATCTCGGCTTCTTTTTTTCTTTCATCTCTCTTATCAGAAACTATATGTTCTCTTTCAAAGAATTCATCTACGGGAAAAGTTTTTCTTTCTTCGGGACTTGTAACCGATGTTGGGGATTGCAAATATTTTGCGAGATCACTGCCTTTTCCTAATCTAGCAGTGGTATCAAAATATAAACCTTTCCATTCATAATCCTGAATAAACCTGGGCTCTTTACCACCCAGGGTATCTTGTGCAGTTTTCCAAACCGATCGAAGAACCCGCAACGTATTTGGCCCAACAAAATAATCCCTCCTCCTAACATCGCTGCCAACTTCCTGACCAACATACATACACAAAACCCCTCTTGCTTTGGCTTCAGTAACTAACCCCTGAAAATCATTACGCTTCATTCCAAACCCTTCAAAAATACCATAAAGATTCTTGTGCACTTTTTTCATTGAAAGAGGCCAATCACCCAAAGGAATTCGCTGCAATACCCCATCGAGTCTTTCTAGTTCTACTCTGTAATCAGGATCGACGCCCTCATAATTCGGGGTCCAAAATGACTCATTTCTTGAGGTTGCGGATGCTACGCCAGAGCCGGAATCAGCTTTAAATAACAATGGCGGATGAAACTCTCCTTCAGTATGTGGTCTCATAGAAAATATGGCAGGAGCTAGAGCCACATTTTACCATCTTTTCCGAGTAATGCAACTGAAGCA
>CAZKLH010000031.1:0-10185 GCA_964553595.1 uncultured Gammaproteobacteria bacterium
CACAAGGCCCATTATCTCAAGAGCAACCAGATGGTTTAATTTTATAGTTTTACAGGGGGCTATCTGGGGCGTATTTGAAGGATTAAATCGTGCAAGCAATAATGTTCATGCGGCTTTGGTTTGGGAATCCATATCCTGGTTGGGATGGATTTTTATGGGTCCGATTATTTTAAGCTTTGCGTATGAATATACCGGAAGAAAGAATATTTTTTTAAAACTTAGAAACCAGATAATTTTTTTTGGACCTGCTTTTATTGTTGTATTCCTCGCATTTACCACTAATTTGGTCTTTGATCGGAATGTTTCACATTGGGAAAGATTGTCATATGGTCAGTGGATTACTCATACAGGGCCAGTTTTTAATTATTTTGCACTTGCGTATGTAGTTGTTTTAGGAACAATAGGCGATTTAATGCTTTTGAATTTTTACAGAAAGCAGAAAGATCCAAAAAAAAGGTCCCAGGCTTTTTATTTGTCATTCGGTCTTGCAATTCCTCTCACTGGGGCTTCTATTACTAACGGCATTCTTATGATATTTTATTACAATAATATTTTTAGATTCGGAAGTCTTTGGATTGCCGTGGCCTGTATAGCATGGGCGTACGGCGTTTTAAAATATGAATTGTTTTATGTCAATCCAGCCACGTTTGTCAATAATATCGTTGAGAAGGTCAATGAAATATTGCTTGTTTTGAATACTGATCATAAGATTGAATATGTCAATAATGCTTTTGAAACGATTTTGGGTTATAAAAAAGAGAGCGTTGTTGGTAAAGACATCGAATTTGTGTTTCGAGGACAATGGCCATATTTTTTTACCAACATCTTGCATCCGATTGAAGACGGTCATGTCCCCTCTGTTCATAGTATAGAAAGCGAATTAACTGCAGTGAGTGGCGAAAAAGTCCCAGTGAGTATTTCAATTTCTCCTTTTCTTGATCAACACGGAAAAATATCAAGCACCATTCAGGTGGTATCAGACATACGCCAACTCAAACAACTGTTGAGTATTACTGATGAAAGAAATAAATTAAAAGCGATGATGGAGTCAATAAATGAGGGAGTTTTGGCACTGGACACAAACGGGAAAATTATCCTTATTAATTCTTCGGCCTTATCGATGTTTAATTTTGTTCAAGAAGATGTTATCGGGAAATACTTAAATGAAACCATTACATTTATCGATGTGGACAACAAGTATATTCAGATAAATGATCTTCTACATTCAGATAGTGGAAATAATAATATCGTGATAGCAAGAAAGTCTAATATAAGAGCTGAGGTGAGCAATGGCAAAGAATTATATGTCGATCTGCTTAGCTCAGTTATAAAAGATGGAGATAAAGTTGGACTTGGGGCAATCCTGACATTGCATGACATTTCAAAAGAGAAAAAATTGGAAGAGATGAAATTGGATTTCGTTTCTATGGCAGCGCACGAATTGCGGACTCCCCTAACAGTTATCATGGGGTATTTGTCTGTGTATATAAAAAATTATGGGGGCACATTTGACGCTGAGCAGAAAAAATATGTTGACAGGATGGATCAAGCGTCTCAGAGCTTGCGAATACTGATTGAAAATTTGCTCAATGTGTCAAAAATTGAAAAGGGAAATCTTCCCATTAATTTAAGTAAGGTGTCATGGAATGAATTTGTTTTGCAAATTATTAACAACTTTAGCGGATTAGCGTTGGGGAGAAAAATCGAAATAAGTTTTCTCACGCAAAACAATCCAGTTCCACCAGTGTATATCGATAAAGTTTTAATGGGTGAAGCATTGAGTAATTTAATAGATAACTCTATAAAATATTCTACTCAGGGAGGATTTGTAAAAATTTCAAGCGAAGTTGTGAATAATGAATTAGTAACACATATCGTTGACAGCGGCAGAGGAATTCCAGAAGATTCGATGCCGTATCTTTTTACTAAATTCTTTCGAGTGTCGCAAAAATTGATACAAGCTGCAAATGGAACAGGTCTTGGTTTGTATATAACAAAATCAATAATAGAAAATCACCATGGCCGCATTTGGGCTGAGTCTCAAGTGGGAAAAGGGTCAACTTTTAGTTTTTCAATACCTCTTGTTAAGCCTGTAGATGCCTCCAATTAAACAAATTTTCTACTGAGAGTGGGTTATTCAGAGGTATCTGGTTCGAACAATTGATTATAACTTTGATAACCTTACGCTGCTTCCTTAACTCTTTCGATAAATGTATCGAATGCGTCCGGATATCGACTCATCGCATGCAAAGCAATAATCCCGATTTGTACCGGGCCGTTGAATTGTGTCGTTTCGTTTGGTTTTGGGGGATTGCCCATAACTTCGCTGTAGGTAATTCTTTGTTTCTGCCAAACTTTGCTCCATTCATCGTTTTTTGTTCGCACACTTGGATGTGCAGCAAGGAGCATGTCAACACCAACCATATCAGAAATCCATGTGGGTTGAAATGGGAGTGAAGATTCTCTTGAGGTATCAACTCGTTTTCCGATATCGTCAATAACTGCTTGTGGAAGGCTTCCACCAGTGTCGTTGAAGACAAAACCCCTTACTCCGTCTCGCGACTCTTGGAATCGTATGATCGGTACGACAAGATTAATACTTTCTGTCTCTTGTTGTAATCGTTCAAGAGTAGCTTGTAATTGGCTTTTTTCTTCTCCAAAAATAAATTTCCCGCCATCATCAACAGAAGCATGAAATGAACACATTGTATTATTTACTTTAAGCGTAAGTCGCTGTCCAGATTGTGTTTCCTCGATTCGAAGATTAGAGTCATAATTGGGAATTGTGTAGAAGCCTTGGTCATCATAAAAAACAGATGTTCCATCTGGAACATCTGTTGCTGCTTTTGCATATTGGCGTAATTTTCTTTCATCATATGGACTCTTTCCATCGTTATATTCTTTTTGAACTTTCCTTCGGGCAGTTTCACGAGCCAAAGGTGCCAATTTTGCGGCATTCATCCCTTGTATTTTTCTCAGAGCAAAACGATTTATTTTTCCTTTTAAATTATTCTTCTCAGGATATTTTAATGCAATTGCAAGTTCACGAGGGTGTAACTGGAAAAACTTCGTTAAAAAATCTGCATCTGCAGGAGTCTCTCCTGCAAGCATTGCAACTGCTTTCATTTGCTCTTCTGCCGGTTGGGCAAATGGTTCTGCTCTTAACTCTGATAATCTTTTGTATGCCTCTAATCTCGTTGCGGTATTCTTCACTACAGCTAGTCTTTTTTGACGTGATGATCCTAGGTCATCTGCATCTTTAAAGACTTTGTATTGATGAGGAAGAGAAGAATAAAATGTTTCCCAAAGTATCCCAAGATTTCTTGCATGCGATTTAGCACGAGGACCTTCCTCATAGTGCAGGATACTTCCGATATCTATTTGTACATCAAAAATTCCCGGCTTTACTCTTGCAATTTTCGTTAAGCGTTCGTACAGCTGAGAACCATCAAGTGTAGGGAAAACAACTGCGTACTCAGTCCCCTGAGCTTTTGGCATAGCATATATTGAGACTGAATCATTAACAATTGAAATCGTTCGATCCTGATTGCCAAGCAAATCTTTTAATGGCACTCCATGCACAGCACGAATGGCAGGATCATTTGGTTCTCTTTCTAAAGGATGCCTGTATTCAAATTCTCTCATTGCAACAGAGGAATTCTATATGAAAAGTAGCGAGATATCAATACTTCTAAAATTGCTATGAAGTCTATCTAGTAATACTTTTTATATTTTGACAATTTCAGAGCTTGCTTGAAAATTGAGATAGGATTTGGCCAAAATGAGCGGGTGATGGGGATCGAACCCACTGCCTTCTCCTTGGCAAGGAGACGTTCTACCGGTGAACTACACCCGCGAGTTGAGTTTTATTCTAGCAAAAACTGCCTCAAAATACTATTAATCAATTTTTGCTTCTCCAGTAATAACAAAAACCTCTTTCTTTTTAAAATCTCTTAAAAGTGTAAGTTTGCATACTGTTCCTACTGGTTTTGTTGAAAGAACTTTTTGTAAGTCGTCTATGTGTCCAACTGGTGTATCGTTTGCTAAAACAATGATATCTCCTTCTTGGATCCCCGCAAGCTTTGCAGGACTTGCTTTAGCAACAGAAATAATTTGAATCGCAGTATCTTTTTTGAGCTTGAATATTCGTTTCAATGATGGAACCAGTGGGTATGGACCGCAAGTAATACCAAGGTATGCCCGTTGTACTTTTCCCTTTGTAATTAATTCGCTCGCTATCCAGGTTACCGTATTTGATGGTATCGCCAAACCAATTCCTTGTGCCATAGCAATCATGGCGGTATTAATCCCGACAACATTTGCTTGGCTATCAACAAGAGGTCCACCAGAATTGCCAGGGTTTAAGAGGGCGTCTGTTTGTATGATATTGTCAATAAGCCTGCCGCTTTTGCTGCGCATACTTCTTCCAAGTGCAGAAATAACACCGGCAGAAACAGTACTTTGAAAACCCAGAGGATTACCAATAGCAATGGCAATCTGTCCAACTCGCAGTTTATCGGAATCACCCAGAATAGCAAAGGGGAGATTATTTGCCAAAACGCGAAGGATAGCCAAATCAGTACTTGGATCTATGCCGATAAGTGAGGCTTGGTATGAAACACCGCTGGTAAGTGTTACTTCAATTTTTTTAGCATCTTCTATAACATGATGGTTTGTAACAATAAATCCATCTGGGGTAATTATAATGCCAGAGCCAAGTCCTTGCTGTTCTTGGTAATTTCTTGTTTTTCTGGCAACATTTACTTGTACAACAGCCTTTCCAAGTTTTTCAACAACACCAACTATTGCCTGCGAGTATGTATCAAGGAGTTTTTCTTCTCTTGCTGAATTTGGTTGTGGCATGTCTCTTTTTGTTCCTTTAGCACTAATATACTCCGACTGCTAAAGCAAAGTCAAGAAGGAAAATTATAAAGTTTATTCGAAGAATACGAAGTAAAATCTAAAATATTTGTGCTGAGGCTCAGAGTCGAACTGAGATGGCGTGTTCTTCAGACACGTGCCTTGACCACCTTGGCTACCTCAGCAAAGACATATTGCGAGAAATCTCAACACAAATAATACCAACAAACACAGTCAAAGTCAAAACTCTTGCAAACTGATACTTGATTTATGTCAGTTAAGATTGCTATTGTAGATGGAACATATATGCTCACTACAGCAATTATTGCGTTTCGTGAATTCCTTGAGGCATTTTTAATTGTTGGTGTATTTTTAGGAATCTCAAGAAAGCTTACGCTTAAAAAAGAAAAAGAAATCGCATGTGCAGCTTTAATCGGCATATTCCTTTCTCTTTTATTGGCCACCGCTACCTATTTATTTGGTGATTCCGCACGGAGTATCTTAACAGAAAAAAATGCTGATTTTCTGGAGAGCTATTTACTTATTTTCTCTGGTTTATTTATTGCTTATGTGGTTTTTTCTTTACATGATGTAATGAATCATGGAAGAGGCGGCAAACTTATTAGCGCTCATAAAAAACTTCAGGAAAACACATTTGATGTTTCTTTATTTTTAACAATTGTTTTTTTGGTGGTTCGGGAAGGATTCGAAATTGCACTTTTTACCGCAAGTGTTTCGTTGTTTTCAGCATTCATGCAAAATGTTGTTGGATTATTTCTTGGATTTGCATTTGCCAGCGTTATTGGAATTCTGACATCTTTTGCCTATGTCCGATTCCCTATTCACAAAGTGTTTCGAGCTACTGAGTATATGATTATTCTGTTGGGCGCAGCACTTGTACAAAACGGTATGACAAAGTTGTTCCAAACACATTTTAATATTCAGTTGTCTCACATGTTTTCTTTTCATTTGCAATTTTTGCCAGACGAAGAAAGTTTTTTTGGACATATTTTGCAAGGATTGTTTGGCATTGATCAGGGATTTAGTGGAGCGAGATTTTTGATTATGGGAGCATATGTTGGGGTAATCTATCTATTGTTTATTAGGCAAAAAAAAGTGTTGTAAAATTTACGTTTTATACGAGACTGGATTTGCAATCACTTTGTACAATGTCGTACTTTATATCTCATACGTATTAATGGCAGAGTAAGTAACCATCAGGAAGTTTCGGAGGGAGATGGAGTGGTTTTTTCTGTTGTCCTTTTTGTTTCGAATGCGGTGATAAATTCTGCGAGTTTTTGCTCGTGTAATTCTTCTAGTTTTTCAGAAGATAAATTAAGGAATTCAGATAATTTTTCTGCGTTAGAATTGCTTTCAATAAGCTTTTGTAATTCGTCTACCTTCACTAAGTCAAGTTTTTCAATAACAGAATCAACAACTGCAGTATATGCGAGTGCATCGATTGTCTGAAGGGCATCATATGTATCCCAATACGATCCTCCTCGCGAAAGAAGAATGTTTTTGAGTTGTTCGTATAATTCTACTGTTTTGGTATTTTGTTTCATACTATACGATTTTAGACAGCTGCCAATCCTTGCACCACTGCTTTCGCTGTATCTGCTTGCGTGTGTAGTTCGCTTAAGGATGTAATATCATGTGGGCTTATTGGTTTTGCAAATGCATTATCAGGATGTGCTTTTACAAATTCGGCCATTTTTCGCACAGTGTCTGAGTTTTCGAGTTCTGCATTAAATCCAACAGCAACATTATCTGGGTTTGGATTTTGATTTGCTGTGTTTTTCCAATCTACCATCCAGACTCTTTGAAGAAGTGCTTCTTTCTGATCTTCTGTTAACTCTCCTTCTTTTACCACTTTTTCTATTTGCGTTTTTGCAATTCCTCTCCATGTGTCTCCTGATTTAAAAGTATATGGCTCAGTTTTTAGTGGTTTTGCTTCATTTTTTCTCTCTGTATTCATTTGTTCTCGTGTAGTATCGGGGGTTTCACCTGCTATTGGTGAAGCTTGCGGGTTTGTTGTGGATGTTTGAGTTTTTTCTGTGGGTGGAGGAATAACAATAAAACCTGGTTCTTTTTGCAGTGCGATGCCAGGAACATTTTCTGAAGTTAGAAGAGTTGCTGTATGTGCCGGAGGCGGCGTAAGTGCGTCGTGCAAATCAATTGGATGATGGTCTAGTAAGGTTCCTCCTGCAAGAAGACCAGCGAGTGGGATACCAGTAACTAAGGGGCCAAGATTCAATTTGTCTAGCGTTTTTTTCGCATCGGTTCCTAAACGAGTAAATTTATCACCAAGTCCCGCAGCTCTCTCTCCTACCAGTGTTTTTGCAACGGTTAGTGCAGTCTCCGCTCTTTTTCTTAACTGCTCAGTTGTTTCGGGCAATCGTAAATCGCCACTTTCTGTTTGATTTCTTTCTAAAATGCTTCGTTGTAAAACCATTCTTTGCCATTCGTCATCGGACGCTTTATAAAGTGGTGAGTTAGTGGGGAGCGTATCACGAAGCGAACGAATTTCATTGCTTCGCGAGTTTAAAAAAGCAATCATCTCAGGCATGGGGATTCTTACTGTTGACTGATCTGTCGGATTAACAGCAGTATCGCTTTGCAAATCTTTTTTTGTTGGGTTTTCTGTCGTTGTAACTGTTTTTACGGCATTTCCTAGATTTACTGCAGCATCAAGTCTTGTTTGTTCGTCTGGAGCAAGTGGTGTTCCAGCCTTCTTTTTTTCTTCTAACGGTTTTACTCCTGCACGAAAATGCTCGTAGCTAAAAATAAATGCATCTGCAACTTGTGCTCGATCGTCAATAGGTGTTGACTCGTGCCCGTTTTGTTTTGGCATTTCAGCAGCAAGTGAAGCAACCATTTGCGACGGTGTTAATTCAGACGTTTTTGATTGCGAATTCTGGTCAACTATTGGCTCTGTTGGTTCAGTTGTTAGGCGAACTTCATGAGGAGTCTGTCCAATGCCGCCAAAGATAGGCGCTCCAGGGGGAGTTTCGTTTATTGCTGATTTTGCAAATTCTCCGGGTGCAAAAGGCGCAGAACTTCCTGTGTCGACAGTCGTCACAACAGGCGACCCGCCACCATTTAAATTTTGTACTCCTGGTTCTGCCATATATAATAACACTACTTAATTGGTTAACCTTGTGTCAAGTATTGTTTTGTAACATGAGGAATCTCGAAGAATTGTTGCAGAAACTGAAGTGGAGAGTGATAACGCGATTTGGCGGATGTACAAGGAAACCCTTGTAGTTTGCCAGAATCGGTCACCACTCTCCTTTACTCTTCAGTTAGGATCTATTCATTCCCCTCCTTTGGGTAAGTTTTCGAAGTGTGACTCCGAGAGCAATAGCACCAATGCCTAATCCAACAAGGATCAGTGGGTCAAGCGTCCCAGATTGCGGTAATACCGCTGGGCTGCTTGGAGCGCCTGGTCCGGATCCCCTTCCTGATGGGGTTGGGCTTTTAGCCGGTATTTGTACGCCTGGTTTTGGCGTAGGCGTGCTCGTAGATACCGGGCTATTGGTTGGTCCTCCTCCTGAGTTAGTTGTTGTCGCCGTTGGCGTTGCACTAACCGTTGGTGTTCCAGACGTTGGAGTCTCGGTTGGAGTAACACTATTTGTTACAGTGGGAGTGTCTGTAGGAACACTCGTTTCTGTACTTGATGGTGTCTCCGTTGGAGTCTCTGTCGCCGTTGGCGTACCACTGACGATCACTGTCGCCGTCTGAGTAACCGTGGCGGTTTCACTTCCTGTTTCGGTTGGTGTCTGAGTCGCTGTATCGCTTGGAGTTGTTACTGGTGTAACAGTCTCTGTTGCAGTACTTGTCTCAGTCGCCGTTACCGTCACGGTTGGTGTTTCCGTCACGATTTGCGTTTGGGTAACAGTTGCAGTACTCGTGAAAGTCCCGCTCACCGTCTCAGTCACCTGACTTGTTGCAGTTCCCGTTGGGGTGCTGCTTATTGCCGGTGTCTGGGTCTCGCTCGGTGTTGCCGTACTGGTTTCTGTTGCAGTTCCGGTTGGTACCGTTGCTGTTGGCGTTGAGCCGATACACTCCAAACTTGCGCTCTTCGTGCTAAGGCCGCCGGTAATGCCAGGTGCAGATTGTACCTCAACTCGATATGCATTTGCTCCTGGAACTTGATTGACCCCAATGTTGAACGACAAACTCGATTGCCCTGTGAATATGAGAGAAGCCGTCCCTCCCGTAGGAGACCAGGTAGAACTACCAGGTTGGTGACTCGTCACTACCAGGGTAATTGTACCTGTGAACGACCCGCTCAAATTCAGCGTTCCAGAGAATGTTCCGGCATCACATACTGCTCCAGAAATTGAGACAATGTTTACTGGAATAGATGCTGTAGCCGTCACAGAACTCTGTACTGTTGTCGTAGGTTCAACAGTAAGGAGTGGCGTAGCCTGAATTGTCAGAATCCTCCTCGTCGCGATGGGAAATGAGTCGGTTTTCGGCAGTACGTGGATTGGCCTTTGCTCAATCCTCGGCTGTGGTGGCCCTGACCAAGCTGCTCCGTTTGTCTGCGTCAACGTTAGAATGAGGATTACAGCTGCGATGATTTGTAGCGCCCTGTTCATTTCTCCTCCGTACCAAATTGATCTTTGCGTAGCGAAGTGGTAGGCGAAAACCTCCTTCATTAGTTGTGGAGTCAAAATCCTCCGTCATAAAGACAGGAATTGGTAAACTGTCTTCAGGATGGAGGATTCTACTCGTGAATGAATATAAGGAGAGTTTATGATTAGATCTTAACTGTTAAAGAGCTATAGGGAATATATGGCATCAAGAAATTATTGCCAGAGAGATAATTCCCAAGAGTACGCATTATTTGCTGTTAAATGTGCGTCAGTGGGGTATGTTTACTCCTGTACAATAACAATAAATCCAAATAGTTCGCTTTTTGAACAATTGGATTAATTGCTTTTACTATATATTATCCTATAAAACGTCTCAAAGAATAATCAATTGTTACAATATTCTTCTGAAACGAATACTATTTTACCATAGATTAACCTTAAAACCAAGCTAAATTATATTATTATAAGACATTTTCATAAATTTTCTAAATGAAGACGATGGGAATGAAGCTTAGTGATAGCATCCGTATGGTTGAGATTAACTCACCTGCAATTGTCTTCTTGATGGTGCGAGAGGGATTCGAATGTTTATTAAACAAAAAAAAGCATTGTGAGGAATGCTGTGGACCCGAGAAGACTCGAACTTCTGACATCTTCAGTGTAAATGAAGCGCTCTACCAGCTGAGCTACGGGTCCAAAGGTGGTGCGGACGAGAGGAGTT